>CBIHQO010000012.1:0-21575 GCA_966211735.1 uncultured Schlesneria sp. | reverse complement strand
GCCGCGCCGCGTGCGCCAGTAGCGCAGCGCAGAGCCGAAGTCGGTGAAAGAGCCCCGAGCGTCGACAAGCTGCGTGTTTTCTACAATCATCCCGACTTCATTGCCGCCAACGTTGACCACATCCGATCAGCCCTCGCCGAGGTTCCAGATAATGCACACTTGGCGTTCACGGCTCACAGTATTCCGATGTCGATGGCAGACAACTGCAACTATGTTGCTCAGCTCACGGAAACCTGTCGCCTGATCGCGAACGAGTTGAAGATTTCGCCGGATCGTTGGCAGTTGGTGTATCAAAGCCGCAGCGGTCGGCCAGGGGATCCATGGCTGGAACCTGACATTCTGGACCGCATTCGGACCTTGCATGGCGAAGGAGTGACCTCGCTCGTCATCGCACCGATCGGATTCTTGTCGGATCACATGGAAGTCCTGTTCGACTTAGACGAAGAAGCGAAAGTTCTCTGCGAAGCGCTCGGCATGGCGATGTCCCGCGCTGCGACGGTTGGAAATCATCCTCTCTTTGTCTCAATGATCCGCGAACTCATCCAGGAGCGGCTCGGCCAGACGACGACTCGTCGCGCGATTGGCTCTTTCGGGCCCAACCACGATGTCTGCCCGATGAATTGCTGCCTCTATCCTGTTCCCAGCGGCAGACCCGCGGCCCGTTGAAATCGGATGCCAGGGTCTTCGTGAGCAGTGGGGCGCACGCGTCGTCTAGAAATACGATGCCGTAACCCGCTACGTCATATAAATTTGCGCATTTCAATTGATTGGCCGGTTTAACCGCCACATTCGTCAAACTCGCTCAACCAGGGCAGCTCGATTCAAGTCGAATTGTCGGAATCGCCGATACGGACAATAGGGGATTGTCTCCACGGGTCGCCGTTGCGCGGCCCGACAGATTCCGATTTCGGGAGGCGATCGCCCTCCGTCATCGAAATTCAGGGACTTGAGTTAGTGCGATGCAGTACCGTCCGCGGTGCGAACATCGCCAGGAGACGCGGCATGGATCGCCGATTGACGGCAATGCTGATGCTGGCTGGTCTGCTTTTTGGGCAGCAGTCAGTATTTGCGGCCGCCCCACAACCGATCATGACGAACAAGACTCGTTTCCGCATCCCCTTCAAAATTGAACCCGCAGCCTTGCAGCGGCTCAACGCCCGCGAGTTGCAACTGCACGTTTCGCGAGATGGTGGCGTCAACTGGGAACTCGCGCAGGCCTTACCACCCGAATCCGCAAAATTTGAGTATCAAACCGCTGGTGACGGTGAATATTGGTTTGCGGTCAAAACGGTTGACGGTCGTAACCAAGTGCATCCACCTGTCGGCCGGTATGAGACGGGCTTGATCGTACACGTCGACACCGCACCACCAATCCTCGACCTGACCCTGCAACAACTCGCTGCTGGCCGCGTTCAACTTTCATGGAACGCCGCCGATGCTCATCTTGATCCTACAACACTCAAGCTGGAGTACCTGCAACCGGGTAGCCAGGATTGGGAACCGGTCGACGTCACGCCGAAGTCCAGCGGGCAGATTGCCTGGAACGTCTCGCAGCAGGGCCAGGTAAGAGTTCGAGGCACGATTGCCGACACCGCGGCGAACATTGGCAAGGGCCAGGGCCAGATGCAGATCATTGCGGTTGGCGACCCGACCCCCAAGCCAAAGTCGGGACGACGCGTACCGATCGCGGAACTTGAAGAACGCCAGGAGCAAGTCTCGATCGAAAAGGCCCCTGAAAGGGCTCCCGACGAAGCCCGCGCCATCACCAGTATGCCCGGCGCAAGGATGCCCGCCGAAAAGCCGCTGATTGCCGATACTAACGACGAGTATCGAGGTCCCGTCATTACGCCATTTGGTGGTTCCTCAAGTGCTCCACAGACAGAGATCGCAACCGAACGGTTCACGGCCAGCACGGCCGATTCTCGACCCGAGATTACCAAAGATCGTTGGGGTGATCCGTTGGAAAACGCTGCTCCTCCATCTCAGATGCCAGTCGCGCCGCCAGTCCACAATCCACCTCGTCAGGGCGAACATCGACGAGTCGTCAGCTCGCGCCGTTTCCAAGTCGGGTACACTGTGGATGATGTCGGCCCATCAGGCATTGGTGCCGTCGAACTGTTCATCACGCAAGATCATGGACGGAAGTGGTATCGCTATGGCGAAGACCCAGATCGTCGCAGCCCGTTCGATGTCGAAGTTCCACAAGACGGCGAATACGGATTTTCGATTCGTGTTCGTAGTGGCGCCGGCCTGGCAAATGACCCACCCCTTGCCGGAGAAGCCCCTTCGATTCTGGTCGCCGTCGATCAAACTCCCCCGACGGTCGAACTGATTTCAGCGAACCAGGGACACGGCCCGAACAGCAATCGCGTCCAGGTTCGATGGCGAATTACGGATGAACATCTGGCCAACAAACCAGTTGCGGTCTACTACTCACCGACCAAGTCAGGTCCGTGGGAGGCCGTCACAGGTTGGACAGACGACAAAGGCGGCTTCGAATGGACGGTGAACCCCGGTTCACCGCCTCAATTCTATGTTCGTGTGGTCGCTCGCGACTCCGCCGGGAATACCGCGAAAGCCGATTCGGCACAGCCGATCCTCGTCGACCTGGCCCGCCCAACAGCTCGCATCGTCGACGTTGAGGCGCCGCAGACTATTGGACCGAAGTAACGCCTTCTGCTATCCGTAGCCAAGGTCGCCAAGACCTTGGGCGTGCGTCATTCAATAGAGTTCGCACGTCGCCTTCGCCCAATCTCTTGGCGAGTTTAGCTACGCAATATCGAGCCCGCCTACACAATCCGAAGCTCAAACCGAGTGCGTCGGCGTCGGTTCCGAAGTCGGAGGCTCGAACTTAGGAGCGGTCGATTCGACAGGCTCGTCCTGCGGTGCCGGGCGCGTCGCATTGCTCGAGTCGTGCTTGTTGTAGACCGCGTCATCGACGGAATGCTCGATGCCCGCCATCCCCTTCTTAAACTCGACGATCGCCTTACCGGCGTCACGAGCCACCTTCGGCAGGTTCTTGCCAAACAACAACAGCGCGATGCCGGCAACCAGCAGCATCTCCATAGGACCCAAGTTGCCAATGAATGCGATGGGAAGCATGTTGCGACCTCCAGAGAAAAACGGTGGTTACTTCGTATCCGATTTTTTGGCTTCGAGATTATTGGGGTCAGCCGGATCGTCTTCGCGGATCCCTTTTTTGAATTCCGTGACACTCTGCCCTAAGGATCGCATCAATGTGGGCAGGCGACTTCCACCAAACAACAACAGGGCTAGTCCAAAGACCAAAGCCAGTTCCATGGGACCAAGCGCAAATGCAACGGGAAACATGACTGACTCCTTTTCCGCGAGACGTAATCTGGCAGAAAATTGGACGGATGGTGCGACAACAAGGGCACGCGACGCAGGATGAACCTGCTATCAAGTCTAGCGTGTATCCACTCGAGTCGCCCGCGAAGAGAGCAGGAAGGATGAGCGGTCCACAAAATTGTACCCGCGCCGCCCGCACTGTCAATCCGATTCGCCTAGAGCAAACTTTGCCGAGTTCTCTTGCTTTCTTCCTGAGCGGGCGACGTAGGTCGCTAACCACGGCGTAAAATCCTCAGGCGTTGACGCTTAGCCAGTCGTGCCCGATGCCGGGATCGAACCCGCGGCACCGGCATTCTCAGTCTCGTGCTCTACCATCTGAGTACGCATACGGAGAATTTCGGAAGCGCGGACGCATTCTAGCCAAACCCGAATTCAAAGGCTGCGGCGTAGGGCTGTGTGAGAACTGTGACGACGTGATCCAATTGGTCGATGCAATGCGCAGCGTCGTTCGTTTCAAACCATGACCTCAGGCGTTTCAACTCTTGGACGAGGTCTGGAATTTCATCGGGTGGAAACCATACGTAGTAACCTCCGCTCAAATTGGGGACAATCTTCAAACCCAATTCGGCCGCACCCGGTAACCAACACCTCTTCCAGGTAGTCATACCCGCGACGGTAAACGATTCCGATCGCAAGCTGCTGACATCCTTTACGTGAAGGTCTACTCCCATCAATCTTTGCCTCTCCCGATCACACACGGGGATTTGTGCAAGCGCCCTGCCAACTGAACTGCCTACTGGCAACCGACTCGAAACATGGTAATCTTCACTATCGGATTTGTATTCGCAATAGCCTCGCTGCGAGATACGTGACATGGGAACTACGGTCAACCATCGCTCCAATGACGAGATGATTTCCATGATCCTCAATTGGAATGAACACGATCGCGCCAAACTCACGTACCAACTGCTGCTAAGCTTGGAAGATACGAGTACCGAAGAAGCAACCCTCACTCGACAAGACATGGACCGTCTGTGGGGGGAAGAAGTGCAGCGTCGGCTTGCCGACTTTGATGTCGGAAAAATTGGTTGTGTCACTCGCGAGGAAGCCATGCATTTGGCGCGTCGAGATCTGGCATAATGATCGAGATCGTTTTTCTGGATCCGGCCCTGACGGAATTGCGTCGGGCGGCTCAGTGGTACGACCAGCGAGAGGCCGGCGTCGGTCAAGAATTCCTGCATGCCGTGGACCAGGGGTTGGATCATCTTTTGCATGATCCGTCAGCCAGGCCAATCATTCAAGAAGGGATTCATCGCCAATTTGTCGATCGGTTCCCGTTTGATCTTCTCTATCGAGTTCGCCCCACACGAATTGAGATCGTGGCAGTGGCGCACCACAGCCGTCGACCCGGATATTGGCAACGCCGTACTCAGTGAACGAGCTGGCAGACTCTACCAGCGGGACGACCCCCATGTTCGAGACGAAGGCACCAAAGGCTCACACCGTTGAGAAAGATTCAGAGGAGCTGAATCAAACCCTCTGCAGCAAATAGATGATGTCCTCTGTATCCGCGGTAATCTCGATCGGCCAATCGATATCGTGGCGGAAGTCAAAGGTCTCGACCAACCGCAATCGCGGCTCCGTCGCCAGGAGATCAAACATCTGTACGGCCGAGTAAGTTCGGAAGGCCGTTTCATCTTCGATTCGGAATTTCTTGGCGGGCGTGGTCACGTCATAGGTGACGCCAATTCGTTCAATGCGTTTCTTCAGATCCAATCCGATGGACCACAAGTTAGAAACCACATTCAACTGACCACGGCTCGCAGACCAGGTCTCGGAAGTGCATTGCTGCGGTGTCTTCGGGATCAAATGCAATCCCAGCAGGTACAGCCCTCCCTTATTTAAGGATTCAGCGACACACTTGAGATGTGCTTCCGCCGTCGCTTCTGAAGGGAGGTGTCGGAATGTATTGATCAGGTTGAACGCCGCGTCGTATTTCTTTTTGACCGTGAAATCGGCCATATCCCCGACGAAGGCCGTCGGCTTGAAGCCATGCCGTTCCAGTCGCGCGTTGCAGTACTCAATCGCCTTTTCATTTAGATCGTTGCCAGCGACTTCATAGCCCGCTTTGGCGAACTGAACCAGCAGGCGACCCGTTCCGCAGGCGGGCTCGAAGACCCGCTTCACGGGACGCGACGAGTATTTCTCGAAGCATTGCTGCAGGAAGCGAAATTCTGCCGCCCAGTCTGATCCGAAAATCAAATCGTAGTACTTGGGATAGTCGTACAGATGACCGGGAATGGTTTCCATAAGCGGGCGAGTTCCTACAGAGCGAAGAAGTGCGAACAAAAGGTAATTGAAGCACGGAGCAAACAGATTCAGCCAAATCTTGTGTCTTCTCTGTTACCTCTGTGCCTCTATGTTTTCAACTCTTCCTCTGCCTAATTCAGTGACTTTGAGTCTTTCAGCGAAGAACTCGACTTCACCAGCGAATCGAGGGAGACAAACCCGTCGGGCGTCTTCCCCGATACTGAACTCTGCTTCGCACAGCCGGAACACGCCGAACCACATCCTGCAGCAGGCGATCGCAGCAGTCTGATCAGACGGCGAATCATGATGGTCACTGCAACAGCAATGAGCACTCCCGTCGCCACAATCTGCCAGTCTAGCCCCATACCCACTAACCCTTTTCCGACCATTTCCAGTCTGTCACACCTGCCAAATTGCGGATGCATTCTTTCGGCCAGCCACCCTGCGACAACGAAACAATGGTTTCGGCACACATCGTCAACGTATCGAACTGCGATTCGTGATCCAGTCCCGCCAAGTGACCGCTGAGCAGCACATTGTCCATTTTCAGCAACGGACTGTCGGCGGGAAGGGGCTCGACCTCAAAAACGTCCAAACCGGCTCCGCGCAGGTGTCCCGAATTCAACACCTCCTCCAATGCCTTCTCGTCCACCAACAGTCCACGAGCGGTATTGATCAGAACTGACCCCGGTTTCATCTTCGCGAACGTGGTCTTGTTCATGAGGTGTTTCGTTTCCTTCATCACGGGCAGATGTAAGGTCACGTAGTCAGAGGTGCCAAGCAACGTGTCAAAATTAACGAGCTGAATGCCCCATTGCTCTGCAAATTCTTGGCTGGCATACGGATCGAAGGCGACCACTTTCATGCCAATCCCAACCGCGCGAGTAGCCACCGCACGACCGATCCGACCCAGGCCGACAATCCCCAACGTCGTTCCCATGATTCGCGGGGTTGAGAATCGCTTCCAAGTGCAGGCACGAACAAGCTGATCTCGCGACGGGAATCCTCGAGCTACACCGAACAACAACGCAAAGGTGTGCTCGGCGACGGCATGATGATTGACGCCGGGCGTCGTCGCCACGACGACTCGATGCTTATCGCTGGCAGCCAGATCGATCGCGTCGAACCCGACCCCGGTTCGGGACAGAACCCGCAGCTTGGGACAGGCGGCCAGCAGATGCTCTGGCCAGGGCTCCGAACCAGTCACGACTCCCACGCAATCTCGAACCAGCGGCAACAAACTGGCCGGATCGTACAAATTCATATCTTTGGGAGGATGAACGACTTCGAACCCGCCTGCCTTCAAAATCGCGATGTGAGGGCCTTCTTCGGTGCTCAGAGCGGTGCAAACGACCTTTGGCATGGCGCAAGCCTTCAAGGTGGAGTTGACTGATTCGTGCGAGATTACGGAAACTACCCGAACAACTTCTTGGCCGCCAGTCTCCCCGATCGTCATTGACAGTTTGGAATTGGAGCGACAATCGGATAGTATTGAGACTGAGTTTCAATCCGCGGAACCCGAGGTGACTATGCTCGTCGTCCCCCTCGAAATGATGTCTACTGGCGAACAAGGTCGAATTCACACCTTGGATGGCTCGCCCGCATTCGTCGTGCGCCTGCAAGAAATGGGGCTCCGCGAAGGAGTTCCCGTGCAAATGGTCCGCGCGGGCTCACCCTGCATTCTGTCCGTGAATGATCAGCGACTGTCGCTCAGATTTGAGGACAGCACGACTGTGCTGGTGGAATTGTTGAAATGCACACGCTGAACGACCTGCGGAAAGTGGGGCAACGTGGCCTTATTCTTGACGTCATTGGTGATGACGCCGTTTCCGTGCGTTTGATGGAAATGGGCCTCACCGAAGGGGCGGACATCGAATTGATTGGGTTTGCACCGCTGGGCGATCCCATCGAATTTAGAATCAGAGGATACCGCCTCTCGCTGCGAAAAGCAGAAGCTTCCCGCGTGACAATTGATTTGCTCTGACATTGCCTTCCGCCGTCTGAAAGCTCCCGCCTGCAATGCCTGCCGCCGTACCTGCCGTTTCAACCCGATCGCTGACTGTCGCCGTCATCGGTAACCCCAATACCGGTAAAAGCACGATCTTTACGGCCCTGACGGGCATGCATTCGTTGATTGGCAACTACCCAGGCGTAACCGTCGAGAAAAAGATCGGCCACTTCCGACACCGGCAGCAGGACGTGCGACTGGTTGATCTGCCGGGCACTTATAGCCTCTCACCACGATCGCTCGACGAAATGGTGTCGGTGGAAGTTCTGCTCGGTCGCCAAGCGGAAGTCGGTCGCATCGATGCTGTCATTTGCATCGCCGACGCGTCGAACCTCGAACGGAATCTGTATCTGGTCAGCCAGGTCCTCGACTTGGGATTGCCGACGGTCCTGGTCCTGAACATGTGGGACGTGGCCCAGTCGCGCGGAATTACGATCGACGTCACAAAACTATCGCAGACGTTAGGCATCCCGGTCATCCCGTGTGAAGGCCATCGCCACCGACAGATCGATGCCGTGAAAGACGCCGTCCTCTCCGTCGCAGGAAAGACCGGCGTCGAATCGCCTCGCGTATTTCCTGCCGCGTTCTATGAAGAGGGCAAGCAGTTGGGATCGCAACTGCAAGCATGGGGTGAACCCGATGTCCCTTTCTATGTGACCGAGCGATTGCTGCTGGATGTCGGCGGACAGATCGAATCGTCGTTCGCCGCTCGCTTTTCGACGCGACTGACCGAAGCGCTGGACGCAGCGCGCGAACGCTTGAAAGCCAGCGGCTTTCGAGTCCCCGCTGCCGAGGCCAAAGCCCGCTACGCGTGGAGTCGGCAAGTCCTCACGGGAATTATGGTCGCCCCTCAACAGCAACAGGTCACGGTCAGCGATCACCTGGACCGGTGGCTGACTCATAAGGTCTGGGGACTAGCCGTATTCGTCCTGATCATGTTTGTGATCTTCCAATCGATCTCGACCCTGGCCGCACCGGTCATGCAGCTCTGCGAGATGGGACAACAGATTGCCGGTGACGGGGTCAGTTCGCTGATGTCTCCCGGTCCATTCCGTAGCCTGCTGGTCGACGGCGTCATCGGTGGAGTGGGAGGAATCTTGGTCTTCCTGCCACAAATCTGCTTCTTGTTCTTCTTCATCGCGCTGCTGGAAGATTGCGGCTACATGGCCCGAGCGGCGTTCCTGATGGATAAGCTGATGACGAAAGTCGGCCTCAGCGGCAAATCATTCGTCCCACTCATGTCATCCTTCGCATGTGCCATTCCCGGAATCATGGCGACGAGAACCATCGAAAATCGCCGCGATCGGATGGTGACAATCCTGGTCGCTCCACTCATGAGTTGCTCGGCCCGGTTCCCTGTCTACACCTTGATGATCGCCGCGTTTTTCCCCGACATTGCCTGGGCGGGTGGGTGGATTACTCTCCGCGGCGTGCTGATCTTTGTCATGACATTTTTCGGAGCCTTCGTCGCGATCCCCGTGGCCTGGCTGCTCAAGAAAACAATGTTCCGGGGCGAGACGCCGCCATTCGTGATGGAACTGCCCAGCTACAAATGGCCGTCGGCGCATATCGTTCTGTTGCGCGTCTATGAAAGCGCTCGCGCGTTTGTGATTCGCGCCGGCACCCTGATTTTCGCGACCTCCATTCTCATCTGGGCGGCCAGTTACTTCCCCGGCGATCACAGGGAACTCAACCGCCAGCAAGAGCAGGTCGACGAAGCGAAGGGCTCGATGAGTGTGGAGATCGCAGAGAAAGCAGAATTGGAAAAACAGAAAGCGACGCTGTCGGAGAAGGGAAGTCCCTCCGAGCTTGCCGAGGTCGAGCAAAAGTTGACAGCCGTCGAATCAAAGCTGGAACCACTCGAAGCATTGATCACGACGAAGAACGTAATATCCGAGCATCTTCTCGAAACCAGCTATCTGGGACGTTTCGGCAAGACGATCGAACCTGCGGTGAAGCCGCTCGGCTGGGATTGGCGAATCGGCGTCGGGGTCTTGGCATCATTTCCAGCGCGCGAGGTCATCGTCTCCACGCTCGGAACCATCTACAGCTTGGGTGGCGATGTCGACGAGGCTGACACCGGACTCCAAAACGCGTTACGCGAATCGAAATGGCCTGACAATCGTCCGGTCTATTCGATCCCCGTCGCGATTTCGATCATGGTCTTCTTCGCCCTCTGCGCCCAATGCGTCTCAACGTTAATGGTCATCCGCCGCGAAACGAACAGCTGGGGCTGGCCGCTGTTCACGTTTACCTACATGACCGTATTAGCCTACATCGGAGCCTTCTTGGCCTATCGCCTCTTTACATTTCTCCTCTAGGACGCCGACTCTCGCAAAGCGAATCCGGGGCCACCATCCTGCAGGGATATTGCAGAACAATGAAAAACCCGCTATTTCCAAGTTCCATTTTCGAGTAGACGAGGAGGGTCTCATGGTCGACGGCAATAACGGAAACTCAGCGATGTCAGCAATCCGGAAGGGACTGGCCGCAACCGTCGTCGCGGCGGGCGTCCTCGGAACTATGCCTGGCGCCGAAGCTCAGTATTATCACCACCACCACCATCATCATGTTGGTTCTGGTTATGGAGTACCGATCGCTCGAGATGGGGCAGGGCATCTCGTCGATTCTCGCGGCCATCATGTTGATCAATATGGTCGACACACCGGCGTCGTTGGTGTCTATGCCAATGGAGCATATACGCCACCCGTTTACAGTTCGCCGCAGATCTACTCTGCCCCGTCTGGCTATGGTGCCAATGTTTACGGAAACACGGGTGCTTGGAATCCAGGTGTCGCCTCCCCGAACATGATGCAGATGCCAGCGAACAACATTCCGCCAAATGTGATTCCCGGCGCGCTCGGCGGAGGTTTCGGAAAGGTGCTGATCACCAACCCGGCGGACTCCGGTGGCGATGTGAACTACGTCTTGAATGGCAACAACTACTCAATTCAGCCTGGCCAAACTCAGTCACTCGACAATGATCGAGTCTGGACTATCGAGTTTGCCAGCGGCGGCCCACGCGGTGGGGTCCGCTACTCGCTGAGTCCTGGCCAATTCAAGTTCGTGGTGAAAGAGTCGGGCTGGGAACTGGTCCGAGCGGCCAATCAATCGGTGAATTCGGGACAAGCCGCTCAAACACAGATTCCGCCGGCACCACTACCGTCGCTGGATGCGGGAGTCGCATCGCCTGCTCCCGCACCGTTCAATCCGCCACCAAAATAATTCTGCTTGGCGAGCCGTTGTGCCACAGAGTGCCGCTCACCAAGGGAACTGTTCAGCGGCGGGCAATTCAGTTAATTGAGCAGCCAAAGAATGAGAGAAGGTGGCGGTTCCATTCAGGATTCCGTCACCTCTCACAAGTATCGTCAAGTTGTTTGACAACCGTTGGTGTTCGGTTATCGGTTGAGTGATCTGAGAGACTTGTCCGGGGGAGTTCATCACTCCCCCAGACTTTGCCTCACGTTCCGTCGCTCATCGCGATTGTGACGTTCAGGTCATCGAGTCGAGCACGGTCACTCCGTTGTGCAAACTAGCGGTAGCAAGCTGGAGCGGCACAAGTTGGGCCACAAGCGGCTGGAGCGGCACAGGTTGGGCCACAAGCAGCTGGAGCGGCACAAGCTGGAGCACAAGCAGCTGGAGCTGCACAGGTTGGAGCACAGCAGCTTGGCTTGCAGCAGCTGCGGATCTTGCAGCAGTGCAACTTGGGCAAGCAGAGCTTAGGCATCTTGAAGCAGCAAGACTTCTTGCAGCAACCAGTGTTGCATCCGCTGTTGCAGCAGCCGTTGGCAACTGGAGCTGAGCATGTGGGAGCACAAGCAGCAACAGGAGCGGCACAGGTTGGAGCACAGGCAGCAGGAGCTGCACAGGTTGGGCCACAAGCAGCTGGAGCGGCACAGCTAGGAGCTGGGCTGCAACAGCCACCACGGTGATGGAACAGGCCAGCGTTGGCACTGTTGATGCTGGCGAAACAAACCAGCGCGGCGAATGTCCAAACGTACTTCATTTCAAGTCTCCTACACAATCTGGGGCCGGAACGTGAGTGACTGTCGAGGGTTCCTGCCGGACACATTGTCCGGTGGTCTCGACTCGTCTGTTTGACGCAGGGTGTGCATCACTGCCCTAAGATTTCGGCTTTGGCAAGCTGTGCCGCTCAGACAAAGGCTGTCGATTTGCAAAGCGGCGTAGACTGTGGGACAACTTTCCGGCTGTACCACCTTTGAGGGCGCTTCAGCACGCCAGCGGCCACAATCCTCTACCCCAATCGAACCAAGCAGACTTACAGTGATATCCCTCGCCCTCATCTCGATCGGCATCCTCCTCACATGGGGCACAATCGTTCGATTGCCACATTGGACCAGAGCCACAACTCTGGTTCCGGCCAGTTGTTGGGCTCTCGCCGCCAGCACATTGTGGACGCTGACCTGGTGCTTGAACCATCTGACGAACAGCGTTTCGCAATCAGTCGCTGATCACCTGTGGTACGCCTGCACCATCATTGCCCTTTGTCCGCCGATCGCGGTCCTGGGATCACGCCGACCCGGGACCCGCGTCTGGACCTGGTTCATCCTGATTCCGATGCTGTTCGCACTCGGCTGGCCAGTCATCACGCTATGGCTGCAAGGCAGCGATGTCCGTGGCCTGCAACTCGAGACGCCTCAACTCGTCGGTTATTTGCTGGTCCTGATCATGGGAGCCGGAAATTACGTCGGGACTCGCTACACCTTGGCCGCACTACTGTATGCCACGGCCAATGGACTCATCGTGCTTTCGAGTTCCGCGGTGTGTCCCACATGGCTGTCAGACCGATCGTGGGTTCGTTTACTGGCCACAGCAGGCATGGTGCTGGCGATCCTGTCAGCTCGTCGCGAAGCAATGCTCGCCCGTCATGGAGCGACTGGATTTGACAAACTATGGCTCAATTTTTTTGACGAGTTTGGAATCGTCTGGGGCCGACGTATTCAAGATCGCGTCAATTTCATCGCGGCGAAAGAGAACTGGCCTGCAAAATTGCAACTTCAAGGTTTCCAGTGGAATGGAGCTGCTGACCCGTCCACGGAAGCCAGAATCGAACATACTTTTCGCTGGCTGCTAAGACGATTCGTCGACCCCGATTGGATCGACGAACGACTTGGCCAGCAATCGCCGGCTCAAGACATCTCGCCACTTAGCGCAGACTCCTAAGCCGCAAATGTGCTATCAATAGCCTGAACGAATGCGCCTGCGAAGGAACGCTGCTCATGCTACCACAGATTGTCAGCACCAAAGAACATCGGTTCGACCGTCCCCCCCAGAGCCATCCCACGGCCGATCGCCGGATCGGAGCCCTCACCGTTCTGCTGGACGTCGCTTTGCAGCTTGGTCCGGAACATGACTTAAGTCAGATTTTGCAGATCGTCACTTCCGGCATCTGTCAGGCTTCGCTCTGCGAACGAGCCAGCTTGTTTCTGGTCGACGATGCCGCCGCCGAGCTATATACGCACGTCGCCACCGAATTGGAGATCCGCGAAATCCGCATGGGGATGGACGAGGGAATCTGCGGTTGGGTGGCGGGCCATCGTCAAATCGCTCACGTCTCTGATCCCCCGCACGACGACCGTTGGAATTCGTCAGTCGATATGCGTACCGGGTACGTGACTCGCAATATCCTCGCCGCACCGGTGATCTCCAATCTCGACGATCGACTGGTCGGCGTCCTCCAGGTGCTGAACAAGGCTCACGAAGACTTTGATGCCTTCGATCACCAACTCATCCAGGCCTTTGCGGCTCATGCGGCAACCGCCCTGGAACGCCGCCGCATGCAGGAAGAATTGTTGCGTGGTCAGGAATTTAAGCACTCGCTCGAAATGGGACGCAAAATTCAACGAGGCTTTCTTCCTGATCGTCTGCCTGACGTCCCCGGTTACGACGTCGCGTCCTGGTGGCAGCCTGCGACATTTGTCAGCGGCGACTACTACGACTGGTTGCCGCTCCCAGATGGACGAACCTGCTTTGTGATGGGTGATGTCAGCGGACACGGCCTGGGTCCATCTCTGATCATGGCATCGCTGCGAGCGATGCTGCACGTTCTGGCGAAAACATTCGCCGAACCGGATCGGATCGTCGAACTGCTGGCCGATTCCATTGCGCCCGACCTCCGGCAAACGCAATTCATTTCGTTCCTGCTGGTGTCACTCGATCCCGTCACGCACACCGCCCGCTACGCCAACGCCGGTCATGCCCCGGCATTGCACTATCGCCATAGCTCGGATTCGTTTGCGAGATTGGAAGCCACCCGGGTCCCACTTGGTTTTCCGCCGATTCCTGTCGACGATGTCGTCCCGCAATTGGCACTGGCCGAACGTGATCTGTTGGTCTTGGGAACCGATGGAGTCATTGAAGTCCGCAACCCTCAACATCAGTTATTTGGCGTGCAGCGACTTCAAGAGATTGTTCGCAGCCATCGTGATCGGCCGGCCTCCGAGATCGTCGCGGCGATCAGCACAGCAGTTCTTGATTTTCATGGCGAGCACCCGCCAGACGACGATTCAACCTTGGTGATCGTGAAACGGACTGTTTGCGGCAATTGACGAATTAATTCGCAGAAAGTGGTGAACCGAGTTTTCCAGCATCCGTACTGACAATGTGATTCCAACGATTTGCGGACCAGAAGAACAAAGATGGCCAAGAAGAAATCGGACCGAACGGTGCTCGGCAAAGGCAAGTTCCTGCGGTTGGTCCGTGACGGCAAGTGGGAGATCGCCGAGCGTATCAACGCGAGTGGCGTCGTCGCGGTCATCGCTGTGACAGACGATCGTGAATACGTCCTGACCGACCAATTTCGTCCCGCCGTCGGGAAATATGTTATCGACCTTCCGGCAGGCCTCAGCGGCGACATCAAAGGCCAAGAAAACGAGGGTCATGCGGTCTCGGCACTGCGCGAACTCATCGAAGAAACTGGCTTCGCCGCGAAGACCCTGAAGCACCTCGCAGACTGTCCGTCGTCACCCGGCCTGACATCCGAAGTGGTTTCATACTTCCTCGCGAATCGGGTCACTCGTACCGAAGCAGGTGGCGGAGTCGAGGGCGAACAAATTCAGGTCCAGACGCCAAAGCTGCGAACGATCAAGAAGTGGCTGGCAGAACAGGTGACCGCAGGCAAATTGATCGACCCCAAAGTCTACGTCGGGCTGTACTTCATCGGTGCGAATTCGAAACGATAGTCTTCTTTCGATCGAGGCGTCAGAATTGAAACGCAGAGAGGGGACGGACGCAGAGAAGACTAATTTCGTGAAGGGCCGGCATGCCTACCTGCGTCTGGGAGGATTCTCGCTTGGACTGTTACTCAATTTCGAGGTAGCAGTACTGAAAGATGGCATCCGTAGAAAGGTCCACACAACCGAATGGATTTCGTCCGCAGTTGCCACGCTCGAATTTCCCTCCGATCGGTTTGATCCAATATCGTCAACCATCATCGGCGCGGCCATCGAAGTGCATCGGCAACTAGGCCCTGGACTGCTACCCAAGACATACGAGACCTGCCTGTGTTACGAACTCTCGACAAGGAGAATCGCCTTCCAAGCAGGGTTGCAGCTACCACTGATTGTCGACAACGAGTCAATTGATGCCTCTGCCAGAATCCCAATCCTGGTCGATTTACGCATTCCAGTCTTTCCCCTCTGTGCACCCAAAATCCTGGACATTCACATCGCTACGGCGACTGCACGAGTTCGCCAGGGTGGATGGCCTGAAGCCCTAATCCTGAATTTTCATGACCAGACCCGACGCCAAGGAATTCGCAGAGTTCTACCCTGAAAAATCTCTTCTCTGCGCCCTTCGCGTCTCTGTGTTTCAATTTGAACGCCTGAATCTCGCTCCCTCCCCGATTTTTCCCAGAATCTGTCTAATGATCGCCTTTCTCAAGCGTCTTTAAGGCAGATCACTTCCAGCACCTCGGGGACGAGGATGAGCAGTTCGGCAATAACCCGGGCGACCTTGCACGAATCTCTCGTGGAGCCAACTCACGTCCCTGCTAAGACTTCCGCAGTCATCATGGAAACGGATCGAGCAGCAACGGTCGCCTGGCTGCAGGCGATTTTGAAGGAATACGAAGGGCCGCTACTGAGATACGCGCAGCGAATCACCAAGGATCTGGATCTGGCACGTGACGTCGTGCAAGAGACATTTCTGCGGGTTTGCCGGCAGGATCGAGCGGCTCTGGATGGACACCTGGCGCGGTGGCTATTTCGTGTCTGCCGCAATCGAGCATTGGATGTTCAGCGAAAGGAGCAACGCATGTCGGTTGCCACAGACCTCGATCTCCACACGTTACCGTCCGGCGCAGGACCAACCGAGCAGTTGGAACTCCGCGAAACAAACTCGCGACTCTTGCTGCTGCTTGAGCGGCTCCCGTCGACGCAGCAGGAAGTCATTCGCCTGAAGTTTCAGAACGACATGAAATACCGCGAGATCGCCGAGATCACCGGGCAAAGTATCTCCAACGTCGGCTTTCTGCTGCACACGGGCCTTAAACGCCTGCGTGACTTGATGAAACACGACAACTAGTGACCTACGAGCGGGCCTGTTTCTTTTATTTCCATCGATTCGAAGTCACAAACCCGGCCTTCGGGAGGTTTCCATGACGACACCTGCCTTCAATTCCACTGATGATCGACTAACCGCCTACGCTCTGGGCGAACTCGAAGGAGACCTGCGAACGGCATTCGAGAGTGAGCTAGCGGACTCTCCAGCACTGCAGCAAGAACTCGCGGAGCTGGAAAGCCTCACTGGATTGCTTCGATCCGAGTTGGCCGGAGAAGCCGAGCCCCAGTTGACTTCGACACAACACCAAGCGTTATTGGCACAGGTTTCGAATCCAGCTGCTGTCGTGATCGCTCCAGTAATCACGCCGCGACCAACCCGTCATCAAAGCTGGGTACTGCTGGGACCAGGAATCGCTGCTGGACTGGCGATTGGCGTCGGATTTCTCAGCTATCCTGCCCCCAAGGTTCAAACCGCAGCCCTTTCGCGCCTTGATGCAGATGCCGTTACGTTGCCCGCTGATCCGATTGATCAATACAACTGGTTCTACAAGGAACAACGATTTGCAGAGGCCGAGATTGTTGCCAAGGAGTTGAAGGCATCAAACCCTGGCGACGGGACGGCGGAAGCGCTCTTCTGGAAAGCACGTTTTGCTCGCCGCAAAGATAGCAACGACAAGCTACAGCTAGAGAAGGAAAATTCGTATTGGAATCAGTTGGATGACGTCGAACAGGGTGTGGTCGTTAGTACGGGTGACGCCCATCCGATGACTTTCGGCGATAACTGGAAGGATATCACGGAGAGGCGTCGTCAACAGCGTGCTGATGATCGCAAATCTGGTCTGGAGGGGAAGAAGCCGAACAATGGTCCCACCGACTCTAATTCAATAAGCAACGGTGCACAGCCGCCCGTAGCACTGACTCAAAACGAGAGCAAGCTCGGGAAAGAGGCACGTTACAAGCGAAACTATTCCCTGCCTCAGTTGGTGACGACAGACGGACCGCGGATAATGATCGAGGCGGAAGAATCGGGGCCCCACAAGCCACACCAACTTGGCCTTGTTGCCGATAACCTTAAAGGTGGTCAGGAAGCGATCAAAATCGTAGAGAGCCTGAAAAAACGCGTCTCCTTGCATGAAGACAATATTCCACTAAGCGATACCATCAAGAAGATTCAGACCGCTGCGGATATCAACATCACCTTTGACACAGAAGGACTGAAAGAGGCAGCCGTCACGACGAGCACTCCGGTGACCATCGATGTCGATGGTATTCAGGCGAAGAGTGCGTTGAACTTGATACTGGGTCGTTACGATCTCGCTTACACAATCGACAACGAAGTTCTGAAAATCACCAGTCGGTCGCGTCAACAGAGCGAGCTTGCCGAACTTCAGCGTCGGGAATCAGAGGCCGAAGCCTACGAAGCCCCGCCCGAAAACGCGTTCCTCACACCCACCCAGCAGCCGCTCTCCACGTTTTCCATCGACGTCGATTCCGCCTCGTACTCGAATGTTCGTCGGTTCCTAACACAGGGTCAGCGACCGCCTGCCGATGCCGTTCGAGTTGAAGAGATGATCAACTACTTCAGCTACAGCTATCCTCAACCAAAAGACGGCGAGCCGTTCTCGGTCACCGCAGATGCCGCCCCGTGCCCCTGGCAACCAAAGAACTACATCGCTCGCATCGGCTTGCAGGCTCGTACGATCGATAAAGCGAAACGGCCGCCGACGAACCTGGTCTTTCTGCTCGACGTTTCGGGATCGATGCAAGCGGCCAACAAGCTGCCGCTGGTCAAGCAGGCGATGACCATGCTGTGCGAAGAACTGAATGAACGCGATCGCATTGCCATCGTGACCTATGCCGGCGACGCAGGCGTCAAACTCGCCTCCACCCCCGGTTCCGATCAGGTTCGGATCATGCAGTCGATTGAAGCCCTGCAAGCCGGTGGGTCGACAAACGGTGCCGCCGGAATCAACCTCGCTTACGAAGAAGCCCTCCGCCACTTCAATGGCGAAGGTGAGAACCGGGTCATCCTCTGCACCGATGGAGACTTCAACGTCGGGGTCAGCAGCGACGACGCATTGGTCGAATTGATCCAGCAGCAAGCCAAGACCAAAGTCTTCCTCAGCATCTTCGGCTTCGGAATGGGCAACCTGAAAGACGCCAAGCTTGAGAAACTGGCGGACAAAGGGAACGGCCATTATGGCTACATCGACGACCTGAAAGAAGCCCGCCGCGTTTTCAATGAAGAGTTGGTCGGCACGCTCTACACCGTCGCCAAAGACGTGAAGATCCAAGTCGAATTCAATCCGCTCACCGTCGGAGCCTATCGCCTGATCGGCTACGAAAACCGCGCCCTCGCCGCCAAAGATTTCAACGACGACACGAAAGACGCCGGCGAAATTGGAGCCGGTCATACGGTCACCGCCCTGTACGAGATCGTCCCCAGGGGCCAATGGCCGCTTACTCAGGAAGTTGATCCGCTGAAGTACGGAGCAAACGCCAAGAAAGCTGCTCCGGTCGAAACAGCTCCGAAAAAGAACCTGTCCCCCGAATCAGCCGACGATCTGTTCACGGTGAAGCTGCGCTACAAGCAACCGACCGCCGACGTCAGCGTGAAAACGATCGACTATGTCGTCGACGACATAGTCGGAAAGAAGATCGTCCCGTCACCGGATCTCGTCTGGGCCGCCTCGGTCGCCTCATTCGGCATGCAACTGCGACACTCTCAATTCAAAGGAAACTGGACCCTGAACGACGTCTATGAAGCCGCTCAAGGTGCCAAAGGTGCCGACGCCAATGGCCGCCGCCGCGAATTCCTGGATCTTGTTCAAGCGGCTAAACGACTGGCCCCTGATACGAAGCAGTAAGATCGCGACAGTAATCGGGTGAACGCGGATGGCCTTTTCCTGAAATGGAGGAGGTCTTCCTTTTTGTATCAGGTAAAGTCGTCCGTTTGGACATGCGCAAATAAGTTGCCAACTGATCTGAGTCACCCGTAAGACCATGAAATGTCGGACCTTAGCGCAAGGAGCCAGTTGTCGTCGGTTCAACGACGACTGATCATTCCCTGCCGTGCAAACCCGGACGCCAACCGTTAGACTTCCCGGTCCTGCAACAATCCTGGTGATCACGCTTGTGATCGGTTGTTCGCTGCCATCAATGACTTCGGGTCGTCTTCGGGATTTCGTGGATGTCGGAAAAAGCGAGCGCGCCGGCGGACTTGGCCGGAATCTCGATCCGAGTGCTCATCGTGGACGATGACGAATCCCACGCGCAAGCTGTGGCGGAAAGCCTGCGCCGTGTGGGCTACGACTGCACCGTGGCCGGATCCGGCGAACGAGCCGTCGCCCTGATCGAAAGCCAGACCTACGATGTCGTTGTCACCGACCTGATGATGGATGATGTCGACGGTCTCGAGATCCTGCGCAAATCCAAGCAGGAACTGCCCGACGCCGAAGTCATCCTGCTCACGGGCCACGCCTCGATCAAGACCGCCGTGGCCGCCGGGCAGCACGGTGTCCATACCTATCTGACCAAGCCGCTGGATGTCACGGAACTCCGCCACGCGGTCGAGAAAGCATCGGCTCGCGTTCGCCTGCTTCGGCAAAATGCGGAACTCAGCCAGCGACTGGACGAGAAGTTCGGTTACGAAGGCGTCATCGGCAACAGCCCCGCGATGCATCGCGTCATCGAAAAGCTGCGCAGCGTCGCCAACACTGACAGCACTGTCCTGATCCTCGGCGAGAGTGGGACGGGTAAGGAACTGGCAGCGCGCGCTCTGCACCAGAACAGTGAACGCAAAAACAAACCATTTGTCCCACTCAACATCTCTGCTCTTCCCGAAAGCATTCTGGAAAGCGAACTCTTCGGACACGAAGCAGGTGCCTTTACCGGCGCAGCCACGAAGCGCATCGGTAAGTTCGAATACGCCAACGGCGGCACGCTGTTCCTGGACGAAGTCGGCGAAATGCCGATGCAAACCCAAATCAAGTTGCTGCGCGTCCTCGAAGATCGGAAGATCACTCGACTGGGTGCGAACGACGAGATCGAAGTCAACGTTCGCCTGGTCGCTGCAACAAATGCGGCGTTGCAGGAAATGGTCAAAAAGGGGAGCTTCCGCAAGGATCTGTACTACCGCCTGTCGGTGGTCACGATCGAACTGCCGGTGCTCGCCGAGCGACGTGGCGATATCCCGCTACTTGTTGATCATTTTCTAAAAGTCCTGGCCGCCCGCTACAAGAAGCCGATCCCGATCGTCACGAGACAAGTTCAGCAAGCCTTGATCGCTCACTCCTGGCCGGGCAATGTTCGCGAATTACGCAATGCCGTCGAAGGGATGCTGGTCCTGGACAAAGATGGCAAGCTCGATGTTGACGACCTTCCCGACGACATCGCCCCACTCGGCCAGAATGCCGATTCAGACGCCAGCGCCGTGGCCGCACGCGGTGCCGATGCACTCATAGGGCGCCCATTCACCGAAGTCGAACGATATTACATCGAACGAGCGTTGGAATTGACCGGTGGAAAACGCGAAGAGGCTGCTAAAATACTTGAGATCGGCGAGCGGACGCTCTACCGGAAGATCAAGGAATACGACATCAAGAGTTAGCGAGCCTCGGGTGCCACGGTCTTGGAGTCTTCGACATGGCCGTGTCTTCGACGAAAATGGATACCTGAGACTGGAATTCGATAGCAAGTAAAATCATGGATTTGATTGACAAGGCTGTGCTCGAAGCGACCCACCACGACCAAACACCGAAATGCTTCAGTGAGGACGAGATCGCTCGGTTCTGGCGCGACGGCTATCTCTGCGTCCGACATCTCGCGACCTCCACCGACGTGGCCCAGATGCGGCGAATCACGGATCTCGGCTTGCGTGAGCAACTCGGTCCGATTGAGTACGAAGCCGACCTGCACTACCCAGGCGCCCCGAAATCACTGGACGCCGACGGCGGGCGGACCGTCCGACGCCTGAAGCAAGCCCTCAGCCGCGATTTCCTGTTCACCGACTGGATCACTCGTCCCCAGGTGCTCGGCCGACTTCAGCAGTTGCTCGGACCACAGGTCATCTGTCCGCTGGCCCACCACAATTGCATCATGACCAAGCAGCCGCAGTTCAGCAGTGAAACCGGCTGGCACCAGGACATTCGTTACTGGTCGTTCGCGAAGCCAGATCTGGTGAATACGTGGCTGGCGCTGGGGCGGGAATACGCCGCCAATGGTTGCCTACAAGTGATTCCCGGCTCGCATCGAGTCGATTTCGATCGATCTCGCTTCGACGCCGAAACGTTCTTCCGAGCCGATCTTCCCGAGAATCAGCCGTTGATCCAATCGCGTCAGTTCGTCGAACTGGAACCGGGTGATGTCCTGTTCTTTCACAGCAAGACTTTGCATGCCGCCAGCCGCAACACCACGACAGAATCGAA
>CBIHQO010000011.1:0-21995 GCA_966211735.1 uncultured Schlesneria sp. | reverse complement strand
ACCGGATCGTTGTCGTCAACATGGCCACCAAGGAAGCGAGTGAACTGGTGATCGAAGGATTGGCCCCACCGAAGCCGATCACAGCTGAAACGGCCGACGCAACTCAAACTCGCGAAGTCGCCGTGGATACTCAAAAGCTGAAAGTCGACGACGGGATTGATTTCAACATCAGCTTCCAGCTGCCTGCGAATTTCAAACTGAACCCGCTGCTGCCCGTCAAATACAAAGTGGCCGTGGAAGGCGACGCAGTCATCGCAGACGGCCATTTTAACACGCGGCTGGAAGCGACCAGCGACGACGGAGCCTCGGCCAAGTTCAAACTTCCGGTCGCGAAGAAAACAGGTAAAGCAACGCTGGCGATCTCAGTGACCTATGGCTATTGCCGCGAAGGCAAAGGAGGCCTCTGCAAGGTCGACAGCCTGAAGTTCAAAGTCCCCGTTGAACTGAGCGGCGACGGCGAAGCAAAGCCGGTCGCACTGGAAGTGACGCCGAAGTAAGCGGAGGCGATGTAGCTGCTTCGTCCCTGCGAATCGAGGAAGAGCTTTTACAGCATTGGTACGCGAATCGCTTTGATGCGTCGACCATTTTCACAGACGCTCCCGAGGTGGCTTCGGGAAAATCAGCTCGTAAGCTCGCGCCTTCGCGGCAAGTATGATACGGCAGTAGAGATCGATCTCACGGTCGGTAAGCACCAGATGCTGAGGTTCTGCTCCTGTATTTGCTTTTCGCATTTGGCGAAGCCAGACCGGCGACATGGTATAGCTGTACGAGCCTACCGGCCGTGGTCGCGTATCGATCAGGCAGCGCCCATAGTCAAGATTTCGCTCGTCGCTGACAATGGGGACTTTCACTTCATCTGATCGCAATTCCAAGACACTCGAAATACGACCGTCTCTCGTGGGATCCAGATCAAACCGCCCCAACCTCCGTTGCAAGCGGTCCAGTTCTGATCGAAGTCTTGTGAGATCGGCGTCTTGGATCTCGATCAACATGCGAACTTGATGCTTCTGCTCGAACTTCTTCAGCAATTGCGCTGCCTCATCGGCTTCTGCTGCCAAGCCTGCAGCCGAAAGTCGCTCGACGGAATCCTGCAGCGACCTTAGGATCGTCGCAGGATGAACGGCAGGACACCGCAAGTTACTTGGCTCTTCGGCAGGCGTTGGTTCTTCAGAAACTTCATGATCGCCTTCGAGTGCTGAGCGCAGCTTTTCCGGTAGGAAACAGCAAGCATGAGGCGTGGCGATACGATCGCGACCATAATCACGTTCATCCACTGTGTTGGGACAGTTCCCCAACCGAACCGTCATTTCTCCAGCGACTAGAACACGGCGATCCAGTTCGATGTCGACGTAGAACAATGACAATCGATCCCGGAGCCGGTGCAGATCAGCCCGTAGTTTTGCGAGTTCGGCGTCTGAAAGTTCGAGTGACAAGCGAACGTGGTGCTTATGCTCGAACGTCTTCAGCAGTTGCGTCGCCTCGTCGGTTTCCGCTTTCAGCCCTGCGGCCGAAAGTAGCTCAACCGCATCCTGCAGCGACTCGATGATCGAGGTCGGATCCATTGCAGGCTCGGGCACGTTGCTCGGTAGCTCAGCCGAGACTGGCATCTCGATCACACCGGAATCGACTTCGAAGCCTGATCGAAAGCTCTCTGGCAGAGAGAGGGGTACGACCACTTGCTCGGCCATGCCGGTCGCTGCGAGCGCAACCGTCAAACCCATTGCTCCAAACAGGAAACGATGAACTGTCATGTGTGGGCTTCCGATTCGAAAGAACGAGTGGTTCGCAGCGCGCGAGTGACCTGCGATGTAGTGAAAATCGCAAAAATGGTCAATCGAAATCGGTGAAACCTGCCGCTCTATCTTTCGTCGTAGCGAAGATCGCAACGAGCGTGTGGCGGAGACGATATGAGCAGGCGAATCACGTCGCGGCCCCTGTTCGAAAGGGGATGGTTTTCAACGCCAAGACGCCAAGACGCCAAGACGCAAGGTCGCAAAGAGGAACGTCGGAGCGGTTAGGCCCGACCGACATCGCCCATCCTTCCTCTCTTCCTTGCAGCTTAGCGTCTTTGCGCCTTGGCGTTGAAAACATCTGCCCGCGCGTCGAGTCACTTCAATTGTGCTTCTACACTTGCGCGTCTTCGCGAATGCGCCAACGATTGAAGTCATCCGCGTGCATGCAGCGCGGCTCACCTTAAGAGAGGAGCGTCGCGATATCCCTTGGTCGTTCGGCACAGTTCACTCAGGCATTGGCTCAGGCTGGATGATCGGTGGGGCTGGCAACGACAACGGCGTGGACGGGGATTCCCCGAGCCAGATCTGTTGCCGGTTCGCGGCGTGAGGATCAATGATCATCAACGGTCGCGCGGTGAGTGTTTGAGTGACCATGTCCCAGTACAGGTTCGACATCGTCAACTGCGGCGACTTGCGATACTGCGCGAGTAACTTCTGCAACCGCCCGGCATCCGCTTCCGCAGCTGAAGTCCGCTTCACGGAAATCGCTCTGGCTTCGTTCAGTATCGCGGCGGCGTTCCCTGACAGCAGCGATTGGCCCTCCGGCTGAACTCGCATCAATTGCTGCCACAAGGTGTCATCTAATTTCCATTCGTGACGCGTCGTTCCGTCCACAGGGGGCTGCGTGGATTGTTTCAACTGGCGGACAGCAGCCTCGCCAACAGCTCCCAGTAAAATCCGGTCGGCGTACGCGTCGGCCTCATTGATCAGCAGTTCGCGTTCTTCCAGCGCATCAGCCACCTGTCGATATGCGGGAACAACTCCCTTGGGAGGATGCACGTCCAGCCACTGCAGGTCCAGCACCTGTACGCCCAGCCCGTAGGTGTCGATCCGTTCCTGCAGCCAGACCAACGATTTTCGCTCCAGCGCCGCGCGACGATCCGTCAGCAATTGATCCAGCGACGATTGCGCCGCCAGATCGCGCAACACGCTTTCAGCCGCGGCACGCACGACACTCTCCGGCCGACGCGTGCCACCAAACGTGTACTGCTTGAGATCGCGGATGCGGTACGTCACTTCGGCAGTCAGTTCGACCGGCACTTCATCCGCCGTTAACAGCAGCGATTCGTCCGCCATCACTCCCGATTCGCGGTCGTCGTGCGCGCTGGTCCACTCCACGATCCCCGGTCCCAGCGCATCCGTCTGTTTACGGCTCGGCAACAAGTCCATCGTGCGAAACCCGATCCCTACGCTGTGGACTCGATCGACCGGTTCGCGAGTGACTCGTTCGAGTGGCCACGGCCAGCGCCAGGCAAGTCCGGCGTTTAACGTGGCGCGATAGCGTCCGAATCGCGTCACCAGTGCCTGCTGGTCGTCTTCGACCTGGACCACTCCCGACAGCATCCACAGCACGAAGGCCGCAGCCCCGATCAGCTTGGCAGTCACCTGCCAGTGCTCCATGAACCAGAAGATCCAGCGTGACGGCGACAGAGATTCGGCAAAGCGATCCACCGCCGTCAGCAAGCCCGATTGCCAGCGTACCGTAGCGGTATTGGACCAGCCGTCAAACCACAACAACCGCATGGCGTTCGCCATCACGGCCAGAGACGACAGTTCGTGAAACAATGCCGCACCAACAGGACTGAGCCACCCCAGCGAGCTCGCCAGGACACCCAGTCCGTTGAAGCCGAACGCGAACAGAATAACGCTTTGCCAGATGTTGCGAACCAAAGCTCGCGACAGCCTTAGCAACCCGGGCAGCGGACGCAGCGGATCGCCCAATAGCAGGATATCGCCCGCTTCCGCCGTCAGGTCCGCCCCCGCTCTGCCGAGCGCCAGCCCCACGTCCGCAGTGGCGAGCGCCGGAGCGTCATTGACGCCGTCACCCACCATCGCCACACGGTGCCCCGCTTTCTGCGTCTCTTCGATCCACTTGGCTTTGTCCGCCGGAAGCTGCTCGGTCGCGACATGATCGAACAGCCCCATCGCCACGACGACGGCATCCGCAGGTTGAGGTCTGTCTCCGGTCAGCAGAGCGAATCGAGTAATCCCTGCTGTCGCCAAGTCCTGCAGTACCTGCTGAGATTCCGCGCGAATTGTCTCTCGCACACCAATCACACCGACGACCTGACCATCGATCGCCACGACGAGTGGCGATTCCCCCGCCGCCTCGCGACTCTTCACCAACGCGGCAATCTCGGCCGAGAACGCGATATCGCCGCGATCCAGCATTCGCCGATTGCCGACCACGACTGTTCGAAGTGACGAGCCGTCGCCCGTTCCGTTCAAATCTGGATCACGCACCTTCGCGACCACACCCGCCCCAGCGAACGATTCGAACTCGACCGGCGCGAAAGTTGTCAGTCCGCGCTGATCTGCCGTCGAGACCAAGAGACGTGCGAGTAGGTGTTCGCTCTGTCGCTCCGCAATCGCGGCGACTCGCAAGACCTCTTCCGCAGCAAGCCCGGCTGTCGGCACTATTTCGCCAAGCGCCAACGCTCCCTGAGTCAGCGTTCCCGTTTTGTCAAAGGCAAACGTATCGACGCGAGCCAGTCGCTCCAGCGACTGCGAGCCGCGTACGACGACACCTCGTCGAGCCAGCCAGGCCAGCGCCGCCATCACTGCTGCCGGCGTTGCGAGCACCAGCGGACAGGGACATGCCACGACCAGCACGCTGAGAGCCGGGATCACACCACGTTGCCACGAACCAGCACCAATTCGCCAACCGACTAGCGTGAAGAATGCAGCCAGTAGCACTGCAGGTAGAAACCACCGAGCCAGCTTGTCGACAATCCGTTCCAAGTCAGCTTTGCGAGATGTCGCCGAGCCGACCAGATCCGCCACGCGAGCCAGCGCTGTATTCACGCCGATCTGTTCGGCCACGACGGTCAGCGAACCAAACTGGTTGAGCGTTCCGGCGAAGACTTTGTCCCCAGCCGTTTTGTCGATCGGCAGGCTTTCCCCCGTGAAGGCACTCTGGTCGACAGCGGATGCTCCCGACACCACTTTGCCGTCAGCCGGAATCCGTTCGCCGGGCCGGACCACGACAAAATCGCCGACACGAACTTCCGCAATCGGCACGTCCCGTTCGCGGCCCTCTTGCGTCAGGTGAGCCATCGCGGGTTGCAGCGCAAACGTCTGCCGCACGGCCCACCGAGCGCGATCGATCGTGTACCCCTCCAGGCTTTCGCCAATCAGAGAGATTACCACGACCAAGCCCGCAGTCTGATGCTCGCCCAACACGATCGCGGCCAGGCAGGCAATCGTCAGAGCCAGATCGGCGCCCACTCGTCCGGACAGCAGCCCATCGAGCGCGTGGTAAAGAATCCGTGCTCCGCCCAACACCGCCGCGACTAAGGCCAGCCGATAGCCAAACAGCGTGTTCGGCCACCCCGCCGGTAGCCAGCCTGCAGCCTTCGATGCGACCGGTGCCCCGCTCCCCAGCAGCCAGTCGGCCATCAGCAGCGCAGCGACGATCGCCGTCAGAACATACAGCGGTGCCGACAGATAATGAAAATTGCTGCGAGTCTGACTGCCCGTCGCCGTCGGATCGCCGCGCAGCATCTCGCAAGTAGATTCAGGAATGTAGTGCATAGCCGAAGCAGTCTAAAGCGCGCATCGGGGCGCATGCCAGACTGCAATCGGGCAAATCTCGAAGGAGAGGTCAGAACGCGCCGGTCATTCCCGCGCAAGCGGTTTCAACAGTGACGTTGCATGCAATCGATTGAGCCAATAGCGATCACCACAGCACCTTCGCACCGGCCGGCAGTCGCACCGTCACAATTGATGCTTCCGTCAATTGTGGAATCGCCTGCTTCGTGGTGGACGCCAGCACCATGCGACCATTTCGCGATTTGTCCAAGACCAATGTGCCGACCTGTTTGCCGTGAACGACGACTTCCAGATTCGTCCCCGAAGGAAGCGGGACGTTATTGACTTCGACGATCAAACTACCGCCACCATCACGGACGGCATCGGCATAGTTCTGCGAAAACATCACAGTCCCTTTGCCGACGGCATACTTGCTGTGCCCAGCGAGTGGGAGTCGCAGGCGACGCACATAGGCTTCACAGGAAGTGGGCAGAATGGAGGTAGAAACGACGACACCGAGCGCGAGAATGCGCAGCTTCTTCATCATGATGAGTCTCGATTGAGCGCGAACCAGACGTGAGAAAGGACGAGAAGAGCAAGCATAAACCTCTGGCAACACGATTGCCAGCAAAATACCGGCCACCCCTCGCAGTTCGTGGTCATCCGTAGAAACCAAGCCCGCAAAGTCGCACTTTCGCGTCGGCGTGAAAATTTCGTCGCAATCTGGCAGGATAGTGGTCGACCCATCCCCTGCCGGGGATCGATTCCCGACCGATCGCATGGAGGCCTGCCTGATGTTGCCGCTCAATACAATTCACCGGCTCGACTGCATTGAAGCGATGCAGACGCTGGGCGAAGGGAGCGTCGATCTGGCCTTCGCCGACCCGCCGTTCAACATCGGATTCGAATACGATGTTTACCGGGACAAGAAAGATCCGAAGGCCTATCTCGACTGGTCACGCCAGTGGATCGCGGGGGTTCATCGTGTCCTGAAGCCAAACGGGACCTTCTGGCTGGCCATTGGTGACGATTACGCCGCCGAACTCAAGGTGCTCAGCCAGGAGATTGGCTTTCACTGCCGCAGTTGGGTGATCTGGTACTACACCTTCGGCGTGAACTGCAAACTCAAATTCAGTCGCTCACACACGCACATCTTCCACTTTGTCAAAGACAAAAAGAAATTCACGTTCAATCGCGAAGCAGTGCTGATCCCCTCGGCACGCCAACTAGTCTACGCCGACAAGCGAGCCGCCGACGGCCGCCTGCCCGACGATACTTGGATCCTGCGTCCACAAGACCTGACCGACGGATTCAATCCGGACGATGACACGTGGTACTTCCCCCGAGTCGCCGGCACATTCAAAGAACGCGAAGGCTTCCACGGCTGCCAGATGCCCGAACAGTTGCTCGGCCGTATCATCAAAGTCAGCTCCAACCCAGGCGAACTGGTGCTGGACCCCTTCAGCGGCAGTTCCACCACCGTCGCCGTCGCCAAGAAACTCGGCCGCGAATTTGTCGCGTTTGATATCAGCGAAGAATACATCGCTCGCGGATTGTCGCGATTGGAATCAATTGAGACTGGCGACCCATTAGACGGTTCCGCCGAACCAACTGCCAGTGCACCAAAAACGCCTTCGTACACTGCTGTCGCGAAAACGGCTGTTCGAAATCCTGCCAAGACCGCGGTATCGAAAGTAATAACGAACGCAGTTGCTCCGGTTAGAACGGCGAAAGACTTTGAGTCGGCAATCATCGAAGCGTTCCGGCGAACTTCTCAGGGCCATTCCACGGACCGCGTCGTTGCCGACCCAGAACTCGATGCAGCGTTTTTGGATTCTTGCAAGTCTCTCGGACTGTCTGATGATGGGTGGCATCTGAATAAGACGCTATTCCGGCTTCGGAAGGCCGGGAGAATTACAGCGGCAGTTCCGACGACGAAGCGAACGGAATTCTCATGGAGTGACACGGACCCGTATCTCTTTGCGAGTGAGATTGCGTGGCGCAAGGTCTCGGATATCTCCAACCACAGCTTGGATGACATCATTTGCAATCCGTTGTGGGCCAATCAATTTGACGAGATCGCGCAGCAATTTGCACCGGGATTTACTTCTCTGCAATATCGTTGGGCAGCCTTCAAACTTCGGAAAGAGGCAAAAACAGCGGATGATCGATCGCGGAAACTGATGACTGAATTCAAACTTCCAAAACCAAGCCAACTTTCAAAGTCATTCTTGCGAAAAATCGAACGCGAACCTGGGCTGTATCTCGTATCAAATGCCAAGAAACAACCCCTGTATGCCGGCGAATCTCTCAATGTCGGCCAATTGCTTGAAAAACAGTTTGGTGATGGTTCACCCTGCGCAGGCTGGCGGAACCAAGACACAGACTTCCTGGTCAGCATTCTTCCCTACGAGAAGCTGGAGCATGGAAATTCGTCCCTTAAACCTGATCCGCTCTCGCGCTGGTTAGTGGCATACCAACTGAATTTGGTGCGACAAGCGAAACCGTTACTCAACCGACTTGGAGCGGAGTCTGCGGCGGTATGATCGACTCGGATCTCAACCTGCGGCTGTTACAAGCGCTGGAATCTTTGAATACTCCGTGGTCGATCGACCGAATCATCGTCGATCCAGATCTGAACGCCGAATTCCTCCAAGCGTGTCTCGCCATTGGATTGACGGATGAGGCAAGCATTCTTAATCGACGTTTGATGAATCTGCGCAAGCGCGCATCGCTACCTCGAACGATACGCAGCAGAAAGACATCCTTTTCCAATGAAGCGGAATATCGTTTCGCGGCAGAGATCGCAATTCGTGCTATGGAACGGCGGACCTCTTTCAGCTTAGACGAAATCCTTTGCGATCCCACACTTGCTGTCCAGTTCGATCAATTGGCATCCGAGATCGCTCCTGGATATTCCCCACTTCAATACCGCTGGGCAGCGCTCAACCTTCGGAAGGCGAGGCGACTTCTACCAGAAATTCTGGGACGAGTAGTTCAATCAGTCTCCGTCTTGCGATTTGGATTGGGTCAAGTTGTGATTCAGACGCTGCCCGCTGAGCAAGGGTTGTACATCTTTCACGAAGCCCACGAGACGCTTTACGTTGGTGAGGCTCAACACCTCAGAAATCGACTGAAGACACATTTGGATCATTCGGACAATAAGGGGCTTGCTCGGTGGCTTTGGGAGCATGGTTCGTCGGGTGTCTTTCTGGAGTTACACACCCTTCCGAAGGAAACTCCGACGTACGTTCGGCGAGCATTGGAAACGGAGTTGATTCGAAGTCGGCGTCCACTTTTCAATGTACAGCGATAAGAATAAATATGACTCGCAAATGGACAATCGCCGAGAAGTCGTTGCAGTTCACTGGCTTGTTTGAAGCCGAATTATTGACGCAACTGATGCTGCGATTCTGGAACCATCCGCATGCCGATGATCGTGACTTCACGCTTGCGCTCCTGGAAACGGCGGCGGAGATTCTGCGATCATCGATTGCTGGCGACCAGCTTATTGCAGAACTTCCCCCTGAACACGTGTCATTGGTGTCCGCGATCTGGCTTGGAGAAAGCTTTTCCGTTGCCGAAGACACTTCGATGGAGCAGACTGAACGCGAATCTCGAATAAAATGGCTCGAGTCCCTCCGACGCTCGGTTCCTTCTTGCTTTTGTAACCAATCGCTACTCGACGACGAAGGCCAATAGTAGCAATGCCAACACCCCATAATTCGACCACGAGATTCTCCAACCGAGTCGCCGATTACGTTCGGTATCGCCCCAGCTACCCGGACGAGTTGATCCAGACACTGCAGGCGGAAGCAGGACTGACTCCGCAGTCGATCGTGGCCGATGTGGGATCGGGGACGGGGATCTCAGCCGATCTCTTCCTGCGACTGGGATGCACGGTCTATGGCATTGAACCCAACGCGGACATGCGTGGTGCCGCGGAATCTCGATTCGCGGGTGAGCCCCGATTCCGCAGCACCAATGCCACCGCCGAGGTGACATCACTACCCGATGCCAGCGTCGATCTGATCGCGGCGGGGCAGGCGTTTCATTGGTTTGATCGCGACCGCACTCGCGCCGAGTTCTCACGCATTTTGCGACCCAGCGGCTATGTCGCGCTGTTCTGGAACTCACGCCGGACCGAATCGACACCGTTTCTCAAAGCGTATGAGGCGCTGTTGAACGAGTTCGCGACGGACTATCAGCAAATCAACCACACCAACATCGACAAAGCCGTTATCGCTCAGTTCTTCGCTGGCAAGCCTTTTGAAACGCGGTCGTTCCCGAGTTTCCAGGACTTTGATTTTGAAGGTCTGCGAGGCCGCTTGTTGTCGTCCTCCTATGCCCCGGCGGCCGGGCAACCGCGTCATGAAGCGATGCTGCTGGAATTAGAGCGTCTGTATCACGACCATCAGACGGACGGCAAAGTCCGCTTTGAGTATGACACCGAGCTTTACTTCGGACGTTTGAGCTAAGAAGAGATTTGAAACACCACCAGAGGCATCATCATGTTCGACCCGAATCGCCGCGAATTTCTTCAAGCCGCCGGACTAATGGCTGCATCATCCGCCCTGCTCTCTCCAGCGACTGCTTTTGCCGCGAATGACGAGATCAGCGTGGCGTGTATTGGTGTCGGTGGTCGCTGTCGCAAACTGATGGAATCGCTGCGCCTGATCCCCGGGGTGAAGATCACGACCCTTTGCGATGTGTGGGATCACCCGATTGGACTCGCCAAGCCGCTAGCTGATGCCAAAGCGACGGTCTCCAAGGACTGGCAAAAGGTTCTGGATGACAAGAGCATCGACGCCGTGGTCATCGGGACCCCGGATCATTGGCATGCTCCACTGACGGTCGCCGCTTGTGCCGCCGGGAAAGATGTCTATGTCGAGAAGCCTGTGACTCACGACATCGCTGAAGGACCGATGCTGCTGGAGGCGTCCAAGAAGTATCAGCGGATCGTGCAAGTCGGCATGCAGCAGCGATCCATGCCGCATATCGTCGCCGCGCGTGATCTGGTTCAGGGAGGACACATTGGCAAGATCGTGCGAGTTCACATGAGTTGGAACCGTAACCAGGATCGCTTCAAGAAGATTGTCCCGATGCTCGACTTCGATCACGTCGACTGGAAAATGTTCCTGGGGAATGCCAAGAATCAGCCGTTCGATGCCTATCGCATGCTCAACTGGCGCTGGTTCTGGGACTTCGGGGGCGGGATCTTCACCGATTTGATGGTGCACTGGATCGATGTCGCGCATTGGGTGCTGAACGTCGATCATCCCGACGAAGCGGTCAGTATTGGGCAGCACATCAACAGCGAAGGAATCTGGGAAACGCCCGATGCTGTACAGACGCTGCTGAAGTATCCCGGCAACATTCAGATGCATTTCGAAGGGATGTTCTCAAATGCTCGCAATGGAGCAAGGATCGAATTCCAGGGAACCGATGCGTCGATCCACGTCGATCGAGGCGGCTATGTGGTGATCCCCGAGCGAAAGTCGAAAGTCCCTGCCTCTGAGTTGATTCTCGGCACAGGCCCTCGCGGAGCCGACTTCTATGACAAGCCGGATGGAGAGATGGTCCATCTCACCAACTGGGTCGATTGCCTGCGCAGTCGCAAGCAACCAACGGCCCCTCTTGAAGCCGGTGTTTCCGCAGCATCGGCTGCTCATCTGGCGAACATGGCAATGCGGCACAATGGAGCGGCACGCTGGGCCGACCAGTTCGTTCCTCCTGGTAAAATTTAGCCGAAGCTCCCCTGAACTCATCGGGGAGAATTTGAAACGCGGAGCCACGAAGGGCGCGGAGAAGAGATGAATCTTCTCTGCGCCCTTCGTGCCTCTGTGTCTTAAATTTAACCTGCCACACCAACCCAAGTCGCGTTTCGCAGTTGTCTCTGCCATTGCGGCGGCTAAACTACGACGTACCGCGATACGCGTGTCGCGATGCGGGTTTCCGATCTTGCAGGGTTGCTTCCGAACGTCATGGACTCGAACGCTACCTTCGCCATTTTGTTGCTGCTGACCGGCATTGGTATTCTGGTCGCCGAGGTCTTCATTCCGTCCGGCGGTCTGCTGGGAATCATCACGTTCGTCTCGCTGGTGATGTCGGTGGTCTTCGCCTACCGCGCGTGGGGAACGACTCATCCGAATTACTTCATCGCCTTTTGCGGAGCGATCCTGGTTCTGGTCCCGACGGCTCTCGGCACAGCCTTTTATGTGCTTCCCAAAACATCCATGGGGAAGAAGATTTTGCTGGAAGGTCCGGAGGCCGAACACCTGACGCCGTTCGCAGTCGGAGCCAGACACTTGCAAGAATTAATTGGCCAGTATGGTCAGACGGTGTCACCTCTGACACCAGGTGGACTGGTCGTGGTCAATGGCGAGCGACTGCACGCTATCTCGGAAGGGATCATCATCGACGCTGAAAAGTCGGTGGAAGTGATTGAAGTCCACGGCACTCGTCTGCTGGTCCGACCCGCCGAGCGGCCTGCTGTCAATGTCGGCACATTGACAGAACCTTCTTCGCCGCTTGACTTTGAGATCCCGCAGGGTTAATGAATTCGAGCATAATTGCCAAATCTCGGGGATAAACTGACTAGCATTGCGCCACAAACGTGATGCGAGCCCCTATGATAGTTGGCGAGGGACCGACGAGGCGAATGCCTTGCGATCTTGATTAAAGCCGAACCGAACTTTTATCGACTACCTGAAAGCAGACGAGTTCCCTATGCCGAATTCGCTGATCCTGGCCCAGCTTCCCACGGGAGCGCTCATTGGCGTTGCCGCCGTGCTGTTCTTCGTCGTCCTGATCTTCTTCGCGATCTTCGCGAGGTACATCGGACTCTGGATCCAATGCTATATGACCAACGCGGGAATCTCATTCCTGCAACTGGTCCTGATGTCGATCCGACGAGTAAATCCGACGGTCATCGTGCGAGCCAAAATCACCGCCGTTCAAGCGGGTCTGACAGAGATCTATCCGATCTCGACTCGAGATCTTGAATCGCACTACCTGGCCGGTGGAAATGTGCCGAACGTCATTCGCTCGCTCGTGGCAGCTCATCGCGCCAACATCGATCTCGACTGGCAGACGGCTCAGGCAATTGACCTGGCTGGCCGCGATGTACTGGAAGCAGTCCGCACCAGCGTCTATCCCAAGGTGATCGATTGTCCTGATCCGAAAAAAGGGGCCGGTACGCTCGACGCTGTCGCCGCTGATGGCATTCTGCTGCGATCGCGTGCTCGCGTCACCGTCCGTACGAATATTCGCCAGTTGATCGGCGGAGCGACCGAAGAAACAATTATCGCACGCGTCGGCCAGGGGATCGTTCAAGCGATCGGCAAGACGGCATCTTATAAAATGGTGCTCGAGAATCCCGAGATGATCTCGGAAACGGTACTCAATCAAGGATTGGAAGCGCAGACAGCCTTCGAAATCGTCTCGATCGACATCGCTGACATTGATGTGGGTGAAAACATCGGGGCTCGCTTAATGGCCGATCAGGCCGAAGCCGACATGCGAGTTGCCCAGGCCAAGGCCGAACAACGACGAGCGGACTTTACGGCTCGCGAACAGGAAATGGTCGCCAACGTGCAGAAGAATCGAGCCGAAGTGGTGCTCGCTGAGGCTCAGGTTCCGGTGGCCATCGCGGAAGCATTCCGCAATCAGTCGCTGGGACTGGTCGACTATTATGAATTGAAGAACGTCCAGGCCGATACACAGATGCGATCCGCGATCGCCGGCACTGGCGTTGGTAAATAGTGAGGCAATCGAACTCGGTTCGATTCCAGAGATCACGATCATGAACAACGATTTCATCACTGTCGCCGCGGCTGCCGAAGGCAGCGTCGTCATGGCAATCGTGCTGATCATTTCGGTGATCAGCTGGATCGTGAACCTCATTCAGGGCAATACTGCTCAGGGAAAGCCCGTCACGCCTCGTCCTCGCCCGCAACGGCCGAATGATCAGGAGCAGTTTCTGGAGGCGTCGAAACCCGTTCCGGTGCCAGAACGAGAACGCGAGAGAAAACGTCCAGTCCCCGCACGTCAGACTCGCCCCGCTGAGAAACGGCCAAGCAAACCCCGGCAGACACAACCGCAACGACCGGCAGCAGCCCAGCAACGTCCTACTCAGCCCGATCGGCCTGGCACGCGACTGGCGCAGACGCATCTGGCTCAGACCGCGATGGGACAAGGGGGCCGCAGTAGTATCGGCCCTCAGGCTGTCGACGCGAATGTCAAAAAAGATGTCGACACGGCCGTTCAGCGAGATATCACTGATGCCGTGCGAAACGATATTGGCACGGACGGAACTCTGGGCGCTGTCCAGGTTCAGGCCGTCCACCCTCTCATTCAAGCGTTACGCAACCCGCAGGGAGTTCGGCAAGCCATCTTGCTCAACGAGGTTCTATCTCGTCCCAAGTCCCTGCGGTAAGAGGTACCGCTGGTCGATCCAGCGGTGAATTGTATGTCGGTTGTTGAGCCTTCCGTGTTAATGATCGCCGGACGATTTTCCGTCCGAGGCAGTTGCGCTTATACGTTGCGACTGGCCGAACATCTGCCGCAACGCGGTTTCCGAACCAGCGTCGTCTGCCCCGATGCCCGCTTGATCGATCGCGAACGTCGGCGCGAGTTGCATATCAACGAACTTTCGCAACTCGACTGGCCCGTCTGGGGCAGCGTCGTGCGGGGCCTGCTGCTACGTCAGCTCTGGCAAGAGCCGCCGGATCTGATTCACATCCAGTCCCGAGGCGTGATGTGCCAGGGAAGTTGGATCGCCAGGCATTTGCAACGTCCATTCATTTTGACCGTGCATGACTATTTGCAACCGAACGAGCGACTGTGTATCGACACTCGCTGGTGTCAGCGGATTGTCGCAGTCAGCGATGCCGTTCGAGACGACTTGCTGCATCGAACAAAGCTGCCTGAAAAACTCGTCACCACGATTCACAGCGGCGTCGACCGATCGGCCTCGTGCGAAGCGTTAAAGGTGTTCACTCCGAATCGTGTCCCCGTGATCGGCACGGCGGGCGCCCTCGAAGCCGTGAAAGGATTCCCCTTCTTCCTGGGAGCCGCCGCGCGAGTCCTGGCGACCGGGCGTGAAGTCGAATTCCTGATCGCGGGTGCTGGCCCGGAAGAAATCAACCTGCGCCGATTGTCGCGCGAACTGGGGATCAACAACAAAGTCACGTTCGTTCCGAACCTGCTCGATTTCGACGACGCACTGGCCGCGATGGATGTCTTTGTGTTGCCCTCGCTGCAACAGGGGCTGGGCACGATCATGCTGGATGCCATGGCGATGGGTCGGCCGGTCATCGCAACTCGAGTGGGTGGCGTCTACAGCGCCGTCCGCGACAATGAAACCGGCCTGCTGGTTCCTCCATCGAACAGTCAGGCGCTGGCTGACCGAATCACCGAGTTACTCGACGATCACGAGCGAGCACAAACGATTGGCCGCGCTGCGCGAGACCTGGTGGAACGCGAATTTGGTGTCGAAGGGATGATCGATCAAACAGCCGCACTGTACCACGAGATCCTGGAAGGCAGCCCGGTCTTGCAGCCAGCGTGAGCTTCGCAGGTTATGCTTCAACATAACTTTTGTTTCGCGGTGGATCGCACATTGAGGCTGAATGCGAAAAGTTATGCTGAAGCATAACCTACAAAAACAGTTCATCGACGGTATTGTCGATTCGATGCCTGACGATACGCAGGAACGATGTATTGAGTGAGGCCGCGAGCGGCGATTTCCGCTTCGATCTCTTTCAGCCAGCGTTGCTGCAATTCAAACTGATTGACGCCCTTCATCGGACCGGGATGGTAGCGACTGAGGCCCGTCGGGACATGTATTAACTCTAGGAAATCACTGCCGTCGCTAGTGCGACCAACTCGTACTTCAAGATCTTCTTCTCGCAACATGACAATCCTCGCTTCGCCGACGAGTTCATTTCCGTACCGCATCTAATCGCGGATCGTCCAGATCCAATCGGTACATCATCTGGTTGTATTCATATCGCGGTGTGGGATCGGAGTTCCCGGAAAAGGACTGTGTGTATGTTCCTTCGAAGAATATGTACCGGCCGTCTTCTGACGTGAACTGTGGATGCTGCTTGGGATTGTAGAAGCTGTACTTGTCGTGAGTCATAATCTTCTTCGCCTTCACCCACGGACCTTCCGGCCGATCGGCTTCGGCGTACCAGACTTCACCCAGCATCGAGGTTCCGCGAATCTGCGTGGTGATCAAGATCCACTTCTGACGATGCTGATTCCAGGTGACCGCCCCCCGATGCGCCTCGATGATCTTGTCACTGTCGACATCGGTCAGCTTCAACCAACCTTCGTCAGCTTTTAGTTGTTGCTGCTTGCGAAGTGACTCTTGCAGCGCGAACGAGATGGCGGCGGTGTCGCGTTTCCAACCCCAGACAACCTTCCCATCGAAGCCTCGTTCGACCTTGGCTGACTTCTGGCGACTTCCAGGAATCAGACAGGTGAAGCCTTCGTACTGGCTGAGATCGAGTAGCGATTCAGGCGTCGCTTTGACGCGCATCACAGGGTAAGGATCACCGAAATAAACATAGTCGACCTCGCCTTCACGGTAGATGAAGGGATGTCCCTGTAGATGCAATGGTACGTCGGGCGCGAAACTGAGTGACTTCGCGAACTCTTGGCGATTATCGTCGAACTCGCAAATGCCTCGTTCGTAAACCTCCAGGCTCCCGCGAATTTTTTCGTAGCCAGTGAACATCCGCTCGCGGCCGCTTTGGTCCTTCAAAACGACAATGCCAAAGATCCACGTCGGGCCGTCTCCCGGTAGTTTGGCAACCGGCTTGGCAAAGCCGTCGTCTCCTTGGAAATAGTCGAGGTTGACGCCGATAGCAGGATCGAGGCCTCCATCGCTGGGCAGCTTCGAGGTGGCTCCCGTGACGTTATAGTTCCCCAGCGGATAACGAAACTGATTCGTATCTCCCCAGAACCAGTAGATCTTGTCGCGATATCTGGTCATCACGACACTGTCAGAACCCATCACTTGAGCGTTCGACAACGGCTGCTGAATCGGGGTCTCATGCCCCAGCGACACACTATCCGCATAGATCCCAGCGCCGGTGACTCGATACAGCCGCTCGGCAATATTCAGCCGCTTGATCTTCAACGTTTCACGTCCCCCAGCAGTCACCTTCAGGGCTCGCCCCCGTATCCCAAAACCATCCTTGGGAAACTCGTACCCATGGCTCCGAACCGAGAAGAATACGTTTTGATTCATCAGCTCCGGGTCACGAATCGCCGCATACCCTGCGGAGTCTGTGAAGAAGCGAACATCATTCACCGTCCGCAATTCGACCAGCGGCACACCGCGACCGGTCTCTTCATCAACAACCCGAATTTCGAACGCATCGGGAGATGCAGCGTTCAACGTGACCGCAAACATCATGCACACAGCGGACAATGCAAAATGTCTCAATCGGAACTCCAATGCGACATGGGCTGGTTCCAGACACCACTGATCGGCGAAAGCCCTAAGGGATCCTACGCAGCTTGATTACTGCTTCGGCGGGGACTTCTAGGACGGCTTCGACACTCAACTCGTCACTCGTCCAGAGATCGCTGCTGGCAACGACTGACTGATTCCCGGCCGGTAGATTGCGGATGACTGCGATGCCATCGGAATTCGTCTTGGCAACAAAAGGGCTGGCTTCTCGCCAATCGTATTTCAATCCGGCCTGTTGCAGGGAGCCGAGACTGGAGCGCCGATCAAAAAAGACAGTGGATCCCGCACCGACGATGAATTGATTGGGCCAACTGCTGACTGTCACGCCGCGTACAGGGTTACCATCAGGGTCAACACATTTGATGCGAACCTTCCCAGCTGGTTCCATTTCGATCGTCAGATCCGACTTGCTTCCGACGAGACGTAGAATTTGTCCGTACCTAAAAACGACGTGCTTCTCCCTTGCTTCGACATTGAACCACTTGCAGGCAAGTTCATAAGCGGCATCGGACGGTTGAGCAGAAATCGAATCGTTGGCGAACGCGTAAAACTGAGCGAGATATCCCGAGGGCAACGAATCGAACACAAACGTCCCATCACTTTCGATGGTGGCGGTTTCCAGCCAAAAGATCGGACTCGAGTTCCTCTGCTCCTGACCATTTTTGCGAACGGGTGATCCACACCAAGCGACGACGTATCCCCGTTCGATCGGCCTCGCAACGTTCTCAGAGATTTTTCCTTGAATGCGAGTTCCCACTCGAACTTCCAGTCGCCGTTCGCGTGAAGCCGGATCTTCGGGCGTCCAAGCCGCGGGTTGGCTGAACCGCGGAGGTTTTCCGGGCGGAGCATGAACGACGCGAAACCAGCGTCGATCTTCGCTGATTGGATTCGACTGCAGCCAGCCGTCCGGCTCGCGCACAAACTCACTGCCACCGGCATCCCTGTTCTCAATTAACAGATGACAGTGATCGAGCGGTTTATCAGTCCCTGGTTCAACTCCCGCAATCCGAAGGCGCACCCCGGGTTTCAGTGTCAACTCTGGAATGACCGAGGCATCACCGGCAGGAACGTTGACATGAACATTCCTCGCGACGAACTCGGGATGTGCAAGAGTCAAGGACACACTGGAGACCGTAACGGGTTTCCCGTCTCCCCACAGCGTCGCCTTTGGATAAACGACCGTTGTTTCACCGCGACGATCGGTAAAAGTTTCTTTTGGCGAACCGAGTTCCTCATTCCAAGCGCCGTGTCCATTGCCAGCACGCAGAGCCCAAGGCCGGACACTCGCTCCGCCAATCGGGTCATTCTTGTCGTCGACGATTCTTATCGTCATCGTGCCCCACTCAATCCCATTGCTGGGCCGAATGGCGCTGGCGACGAACTCCTCTTCGTCGGCCTGAACTGTGGATCCAAGGCTCGCAACGACGAAAAGGAGAAGCCATCGCATGGTAGACCTCTATTTCTTCGGGACATCAACCTTGATATGCAGATCGCGCAATTGTCGCAGGTCGACTGTGGCCGGGGCTCCGGTGAGCATGTCGCTGGCTTTCTGCGTCTTCGGGAAGGCGATCACGTCGCGGATGTTGTCTGAGGCCAGGAAGAGCATCACCCAACGATCCAGACCCAAGGCCACGCCCGCGTGCGGAGGGGCTCCGTAACGCAGGGCTTCCAGCAGGAAGCCGAAGCGGGCTTCCGCGTCTTCGTTGCTGATGCCAAGCAGGTTGAAGATCTTTTGCTGCACGGCCGGGTCGTGAATACGAACGCTGCCGCTGGCCGCTTCGTAGCCGTTGCAGACGAGGTCGTACGACTGGGCTCGCACTTTGCCGGGATCGCTTTCGAGGAACGGAATGTCCTCTTCGACCGGCTGACAGAACGGATGATGTTCGGCGTCCCAACGCTTCTCTTCGTCGTTCCATTGGAACATCGGGAAGTCGAGCACCCAGGCGATCTTCAGTTCTTGAGGATCGTACAGGCTCAGTTCTTTTCCCAAGCGGTTGCGTAGTGCCGACAGCGCGGCGCAACTGACCTTGAACGTGTCCGCCACACAGAACAACAAGTCGCCCGGCTTCGCATTGAACCGTGCGATCATCTCCTGCTGATGCTGAGCACTGAAGAACTTGGCGATCGGAGAATCGAGTTCTCCGTCCTTCACGCGGAAGAACGCCAGTCCTTTCGCACCGTACTGCTGCACGAAGGCGGTCAGCTCATCAATCTGCTTGCGGCTGTACTTGTCGGCCGCTTGCGAAACGCAGAAGCCGCGGACGCGTCCACCGTTCGCGATCGTCGTCTTGAAGACGCCGAAATCGCATTCCTTGGCGATGTCGCCCAGGCAAGTCAGTTCCAGGCCGAACCGCAGGTCTGGCTTGTCGTTTCCAAACCGCTCCATCACTTCGCGGTGAGTCAGTCGTGGCAGTGGCAGCGACAGTTCTGTTCCACGCAGGGTCTTCACCAGCCGGGCCATCAGGCCGTCGATGGTGCTGAGGATGTCTTCCTGCTGAACGAACGCCATTTCGACGTCGATCTGCGTGAACTCGGGCTGCCGATCGGCTCGCAGGTCTTCATCGCGGAAGCATTTGGCCAATTGAAAATAGCGGTCGTAGCCGGCGACCATCAGGATCTGCTTGTAGATCTGAGGTGACTGCGGCAGCGCGTAGAAGCAGCCTTCATGCACGCGGCTGGGAACCAGGTAATCGCGAGCCCCTTCCGGCGTGCTGCGGCCCAGCATCGGCGTTTCGATTTCGAGGAAGTCTTTTTCGTCGAAGTAGTCGCGAGTCGCCTTGCACATCTTGTGACGCAGAATCAGCGCCTGCTGAACGGCGGGGCGTCGCAGATCGACGAATCGGTACTTCAGCCGCAGTTCTTCGTTCGGCAGATCGGGCTGAGTCGGAAAGAATGGGGGCGTCTTGCTCTTGTTCAGGACTTCCAACTGGCGGCCGCGGACATCGATGTCACCCGTGGACAGCTTGGGATTCTGCATGTCGGCCGGACGAGCGACCACTTCACCGGTGACGCGGATCACGTCTTCATTGCGCAGCGAGCGGGCGATTTCGTGAATTTCAGCAAACGTCGGGCTAAAAACGACTTGCGTCAATCCATAGCGATCACGCAGATCGATAAAGACGAGGCCACCAAAGTCGCGGTAGGTATCGACCCAGCCGCACAGCGTCACCGATTGTCCTACGTGAGTCGAGCGCAATTCGCCGCAGGTATGAGTCCGTAGCACCGCAGTATCCTTGAATCGAAGAGGTCCGCAAAACAAACCAGCCGCAGCACCAGACAGGCGACAAGCGGCCGAGGTTCGAAGCGGCGATTATAGAAGCGGCACTCGCTGGCGGGAAGCCGATCCGGGAAGACGAGGGCGAGACCACGAATCTCACGAATTGACACGAATAATGCCAAACACAAGAAATGAGTTACGGGAGCACTCCGGTTCCTCACTTCCCCCTGAGTCCTATTCGTGCTTATTCGTCAGATTCGTGGTCAACCTCTTCTTAGCCCATGAGCCCGGATAGAGCTCCCGTGCTATCGCCCAGGAATGGAACTTTGACGTCGACTCGTTCGAGCATCGACAGCCACAGGTTGCTGAGTGGCGTTTCCTTGGGGTAGACGATATGGCGGCCGGTTTGGATCGTGCCGCCGCCCTTGCCTGCCAACAGGATTGGCAGGTTGTCGTGGTTGTGAGCGTTGCCGTCTGAGTTCGCACTGCCGTAGGCGATCATGCAGTGATCCAGCAGCGTCCCTTCTCCTTCGGGAATCGACTTCAGCTTCTGCAGCAGGTACGACAACTGAGCGACATGGAACTTGTTGATATCGCGGATCTTTTCTTTCTTCTTCGCGTCGTTGCCGTGGTGCGATAGATCGTGGTGTCCTTCGGAGACACCAGCGAACGGATACGAACGATTGCTTCCTTCGTTCGTGAAGACAAACGTGCTGATGCGAGTGACGTCCGCTTGGAATGCCAGCACCATCAGGTCACACATCAGCTTGATATGTTCAGGGAAATCCTTGGGAATTCCCGCGGGAACCGGGTAATCCGGAGCCTTCACTTCGGGCAGATGGGTCGCTCGTTCAATCCGTTGTTCAATGTCGCGGACCGACGAGAAGTATTCGTCCAGCTTGCGATTGTCGTTCTTGCTGAGCTTGGCCTGCAGATCGCGCGTGTCGTCGCGAACATAGTCCAGCACGCTGCGACGCAGCTTGTCGCGTTGAGCTCGATCGTCGTTGCCACCCGATCCGAACAGTCGTTCGAAGACCAGTTTCGGATTCACTTCTTTCGGCAATGGCTGAGTCGCCGATCGCCAGGCCATGGTTGACGAGTAGACACAGCTATAGCCCGAGTCGCAGTTACCGGCCATTGCACCGGGTTCACAGCCGATTTCCAGAGAGGCCAGTCGCGTTTGATCGCCGATCCGCGATGCAGCGACCTGATCGACCGAGATGCCGTTGCGGATGTCGGTACCATCCGTTTTGACAGGATGAGCCCCCGTCAGGTAGCAGGCCAACGCGCGGGCGTGATCGCCGCCACCGTCGCCATGCGGACGAGCCCCGTCGGCGGTCAAGCCGGTCAGGATCGAGAAGTCCTCTTTCACCGGAGCCAACGCTTCCAGAACCGGCGTCAGTTCGTAGCCGGTCCCTTCGCTCTTCGGCGTCCAGTCGGCCATATTGATGCCGTTCGGGACGTACAGGAACGCCATGCGATTCGGAGCCGTGGCCGTTTTGACAGCGGTCGCGTCAGCTGCCCAGCTCGCGATCGGCCCCATCGATTCCATCCAGGGCAAAGCCACGGCAGCACTCAAACCCTTGAGCACAGTACGTCGCGAAACAAACGGCTTTGACATTAGCGGCTCCTTCGTCTCTCACCCAGTCGGAAACAGTCGGTCAATCTGAGCAGATTAAGGCATCAAAATCCATTGAATCGACAATTCGTTCGGAAAATTGCGTTTCTCTGGGAGGGCGAGGCTCCTGCC
>CBIHQO010000010.1:0-22078 GCA_966211735.1 uncultured Schlesneria sp. | reverse complement strand
CAATCGCCATTCAGGCCATGAATGAGGAACACAGCCATGCGCGTGCATCGGATAGCGAGATTGCCAAACGGTGGGCCGCGACTCTTACTGCTCATGGCCGTGCAGGCGATGTGTTGGGCTGGAAATGCGAATGCTCAACCGGCCGCGAGATCACAGCCGCTGTTAGACTCGCTCTCACCCGACGTCTGGCGAAAAGAACATCGCATCATCGACCTCCATCAGCATCTGGAGCTGCTGCCCGAACGTTTCGATCGTGCGATCAAGATCATGGACCAGGCCGGCGTCGGGATTGGCGTCATGCTGGGAGCGGGAAACGTCACACACAAGGAGAGCGAACCATCGGAGTTTGAGCGGGCTCGGGCGATGGCCGAGAAGCTCTATCCGGGCCGCTTCGTTCAGTACATGACCTTGGATTACAGCGGTTGGGATCAGCCCGACTGGAGTGAACGCGCTGCGAAGCAGATTGACGAAGGGTATCGCCTGGGCGCATCGGGGTTAAAAGAGTTCAAACGACTGGGACTGTTTCTTAAAGATGGTAGCGGCAAGCTGATCAAAATCGACGACGCCAAATTGGATGCGGTCTGGAAACGTTGCGGCGAACTGGGAATGCCTGTTTCGATTCATGTCGGTGATCCGCGTGCCTTCTGGTTGCCCTATGACGACAAGAACGAACGCTGGAAGGAATTGAAAGATCATAAGAGCTGGTGGTTCGGCGATCCCGAGAAGCATCCGCCACGGATGGAGCTTCTGGAGGCATTGGACCGCGTCATTGAGCGGCATCCGCAGACGACGTTTGTCTGTGTTCACTTCGCCAATAATCCCGAGGATCTCGATTGGGTCGAACAGGCACTTGATCAGCGTCCCAACATGCATGCCGACCTGGCGGCTCGCATTCCAGAACTCGGACGCCACCCGCCGGAGAAGGTACGACGATTGTTCATCAAGCATCAGGATCGCATCCTGTTTGCCACCGATTTCATGGTGTACAGCCGCCTGATCCTGGGATCGGGCGGAGATGCCGAGCGGCCCACCGATGAAGAAGGGATAGAATTCTATCGCAAGTGCTGGCGCTGGTTAGAGACCGATGACCGCGACTGGCCGCACATGACGCCGATCCAGGGGGACTGGACGATCAGCAGCATCAATTTGCCTGCGGATGTCTGCCGCAAGATCTATTTTGACAACGCTCGCAAGCTGCTGGCGCGAACCCTGCCCCTTCCGCTGGTCCGAGCCACCGGTATCGAGCGTGACTTTGCTGGCGTGGGGGTCTTGGTTGCGGCCGATGGGTAACAAGCGACTCCGACTCGATTGGAATATCAGTCAGGCGATTCATCGGCTCGGCCTGACCTCAGCACTCCTGTCCGAATCCTCTGGTCAGACAAGTACCTTTACGTCGGTTACGAATGTCCCTTCACGAAGCTGAACGTCTTTACACCTGTCCAGCCGGGGGAGCGGTTCGGTTTGTGGGATAATGATGTTGTCGAAGCGTTCATCGCTCCTGATCCCAGCATGCCGAAACGCTATACCGAGTTCGAGTGGGCTCCGACCGGCGAGTCTCTCGACTTGAAAGTCGATCTTCCGGAAAAGGATTTCGGCTGGACCGCGCGCGCTGAGTCTGCCGCCAAAATCGATGACGCAACGAAGGTCTGGCGAGTCGAAGCCCGAATTCCGCTGACTTCCCTGAGCGATCAGCTGCCTCAACGTGGTACTCGCTGGCGAATCAATCTCTATCGCCACGATCGCGAACACCGAGCTGGGCTGGCCTTTTCACCGACGATGACTCGGACGTTTCACACACCCGATCGGTTTGGCTGGTTGGAGTTCTAGACGGCTCGTGACGTGGTAAACCACAGTGCTACTCGCGAGTCGCCCAGACTCGAACTTCTCCATCGACTTCGATTTCCACATTCACGACATTCGGGCAGCAACAGATCGGGCAATCTTCGACGTATTCTTGCGAGGGCCCTTGAGTCGGATCGATAGGAATCACGATCTCTTCACCGCACGACTCACAGATATAGCTGGGATCGTCTTCAACTTCGGGGCGGCGTTTGGGGCGACGTTTCACGTTCAGGATTAACTCGAATGGAACGGGGATTACACTGCCACGATTATCCACTGCGTCCGAGCGATCAACAAGCCTATGGTCGTGGTCGCTGCACTTCGGAAGTTTTCGACTCGGAATGAAAAACGCCCAACCGCGATGATTTTCGCGATTGGGCGATCTATTTGGACACAGTACCGTCAGGCTTAGTGGCAGTACTGCAATTGCTTCGTGGCACCAAGTCCCTCAACGGCCTGATTTGCGGTCGGGAACACAACCGAGCCAACGGGCATCCAGCTCATTTCGGCGGAAGCGTCGCGAGCTCGCAGGCGTTCATGTCGATAGCTGTGGCCACCGATGACCGGAACATTCATTTTGACAATCTGGTCACATTGGCTGAAACGATACGCAACGACCTGAACCGGGGCGAAATCTACGGAATTCTGAAGCTCGACAATTTCGAAGCCCAGATCGCGTTCTTCTTCGGTCAATTCTGCTGAGTAATCAGCGTAGGTTTCCAGCACGATTGCTTCCTTTCTCACACATCGCCGCTCAATCCGTCCAAAACCCGCCCCAAATGCTTCTTTAGCACTTGTCGCGCCAGCATCTGAGAGGACACACGAAATACAGTTTGGGTGAGCACCTTATTACATCAAAAATGTGTAACCTCTCTTAAGTCATGTTGCGTACATGAAATAGGTCGGAAAACACTCCCGCGGTTTCGACGACTTCTCCTCAGGATCGATGACGGATTATTGCCAGATCTGAACAATCCTTTTTGCCAAGCGCGGAAATCGATCAATCCAGTGGATTCCCGTAGCGCACGCCGTAAATTCGTCGCCACCAATCGATCAGTCGTAAGTGTTCACTGCTGGCGATTCGAATTCGCTACGGCCATAATCAGACGGCACGTCTCGGCAATTTAGAATCAGCAGGCCAGAGGTATCGCGATGCTCTCTGCTTATCATCGTTCAGCCGCCCGACTGACTATTGTGGCGCTCTTCATTGTCGCCTTGACCGTGACGCGATCCGCATTGGCTGCCGATGATGCGGCACCAGCAGGGCCGAGCATCGAGCCGATCGACTTCGCCGCAACTGCTGCCGCACAAGCCGATTCGATGTCGCCCGCGACGGGTTCGTCCTCATGGGGGTTCGCGATCTTTTCCCCCGATAGCAAGTGGATTGCCACTGTGATGCAACCCGAAGGAGACGGAGCAAAAGCCGAAGTTTTTATCTGGGAAGCCGCCACGGCCAAGAAGCACAGTCAATACAGCCAGCCTGGACGAATTGTCGCTGTTGCCTTCTCTCACGATGGGAAGTCTTTAGCGATCGGACCGAATGGACCGCAGTACGGCGTGGTGATCGTTGATGTCGCGACGGGTGATGTCCAGCAAACACTGCCTGGCCCGGCTGCTCGAGCGAACTGTCTGGCCTGGTCACCGGACGGCAAGCGACTCGCGCTGGGCAGCACCGCCGACAAGACGGTCCGTGAGTGGGATGTGGCGAAGAAGAAATTCGTGAGGGCACACGAGTTAGATCTGACTCACATTCACGCGGTCGCCTTTTCCAAGGACGGAGCATTGCTTGCGGTCGGGTCGCCGATGCGAGAACGAATCGTATTGCATGTCGTCGATGCCTCAACCGGCAAAATGGTACACGCGCTGACCGGCCATAAAGAGATGATCGAAGGAGCGGAATTTTCGCCCGATGCCACGCGAGTTGTCTCCGCCGGGTGGGATGCGACTGTACGAGTCTGGGATGTGAACAAGGGTGAGTCGATCGCCGAGTTGAAAGGCCACAAGCGCGGCGTCAGCACGGTCTCGCAATCCGCCGACGGCAAGCGGATCGCTTCGGCGAACACACGCGAGTTCAAACTTTGGGACGGCGAGAAGAAAGAGCAATTGGCTGATCTGGGCGGCGAGAACAACGGGGCTAAGCAAGTCGCCATGTCCCCCGACGGGTCGTGGCTGGTATCGATCATGCGTGATGGAACTGCGCATCTGTGGGATGTCCAGAAGCAATCGCAGAAGACGACGTTGGACCGCAATCCCCAGGCGACCGAGACCGCGAGCACCGAACCTTCCGATGGCGAATCGTCTGCAACACCCCCACCTTCTGATGCGCCGGAACCTGAAGCCATTCAGGCGTTGGCTTATTCCAAAGATGGTCGCTGGCTGGCGATCGCTCGCGAGGACGGACGCATTTCCATTCGCACCGCCGTCGATGGCAAGGTGCATCGGGAACTGGAAGCGTTCAGCGACGTGGCATCGAGCGTCGCGTTCAGCCCCGACAGCCAGCTACTCGCCTCTGGAAGCTTTGAAAAGATCATCAAAGTCTGGAAGGTGGAAAGCGGCGAGCAAGTTGCCGAGTTTGCGGGGCATGCCAACTGGGTCTTCGGCGTGACGTTTTCGAACGACGGCCAGACACTCGCCTCGGCGAGTTATGACAAGAAGGTCAAATTGTGGAGTATTCCCGATGGCAAAGAGATTGCGACGTTAGCCGGCCATACGGCCGGTGTTCGCTCGGTATCATTCACTCGCGATGGCAAGCACCTGATTAGTGGCGGTAGCGATCGAACGGCCATCGTATGGGATGTGGCCACTCACATGCAGGTCGCCGTGCTCAAAGGGCACACGGCGGCGATCCGCGATATCGCCTGTTCGCCCGATGGCGGAACCGTGGCGACAGCAAGTGAAGACGCCACGATCAAGCTCTGGAAAACGAGTGACTGGACCGAGCGCGCCGTCGCGAAAGGGGCCGACGGCGTCATGTTCTGGTGCCTGTCGTTCTCACCTCAGGGACGAACCCTAGCGGGTGGTGCCTTTGATGGAACGGTCAAGCTGTTCGATCCGAGCGACGGCAAGGAGCGATCGACCTTGCGTGGCCCGACGGATGCGATCACGTCCGTGGTCTTTGCACCGGACGCTCATGAAATCATCGCGGGGAGCATCGACAAGTCGTTCCGTCGCTGGAAGGCCCAGAAAGCGGTCGCCACCACGACGGCCACTGGTGAAACCAAGGCACCAGAATTGAAGTCTGCCGAGGCCGTTACGGCGCTCAATGCGATCACATTGAAGGTCGGCCAGCCGGTTTCTTCGCTGGCATTCGACAAGAGGGGCAAATTGCTGGCGGTGGGTACGGGGGCGTATCGCGTCGCCGGCTCGTTGCAACTTTGGGATGTCATCAAGAACGAAAAGTTATGGCAATCGACCGAGTTCAAGTTTGGCGTGCCTGGCGTCGCCTTTTCGTCGAAGGACCAGCAACTGGCGATTGGAAATTTCGCGGATAACTTCCTGCGATTGTACAACGTCGCGGATGGCGAGCGACTAAAAGAGTTGCGGGGACATCGATCAAAAGTGCATGGGGTAGCGTATTCACCGAACGGAAAGTATCTGGCGACCGCGTCGCTGGATCGCGATGTCAAACTCTGGGATACCGCCACCAATCGCGAGGTGAAGACTTTCATCGGGCACAAGGACTATGTGTTCTCGGTCGAGTTCTCGCCAGATGGAACACAGTTGCTGACTGCGAGTGCGGACAAGACGGTGCGGTTGTGGAACGTGGATTCGGGCAAGCAGGTTCACGAGCTGACGGGACATCAAGGGATGATCCAGCAAGCAGTGTTTTCTCGAGATGGCTCGTTGATCGCGACGGGCGGCAGTGATAACAACGGTCGCATTTACGAAATGGGGTCCGGCGATTATTTATTCTCGCTGCGGGGTCATCGCAACAAGGTGGAATCGATCGCGTTTTCGCCGAATGGACAACTGATCGCCACCGGTTCGAGCGACCGGACTGTCCGATTATGGGACGCGACGTGTGGCGCTGAAGTATTCAAACTGACTCAGGAGGGTGTTGTGCGTGCCGTCCTATTTACACCTGATGGAAAGCATCTGGCGACCGGATGTGACGATAACACGGTGAAACTGTGGGATGTGACGGCGTTCGGCAAGAAGTAAACGGCGAAAGGACCTGATGCCGGAACTGCCAGACATCACCGTCTACCTGGAAGCACTGGAACCGCGGATCGTCGGGCAAACGCTGGAGCGGACACGGATCGTCAGTCCGTTCTTGTTGCGGACATTTGAGCCCCCCATTGAATCGTTGCACGGTAAGTCAGTGATCTCGGTGCGGCACATGGGAAAACGAATTGCGATCCAGCTTGAGGGCGATGTCTGGCTGATCCTGCATCTGATGATCGCGGGGCGACTACACTGGAAACCCGCCGGAGCCAAGCTGACGGGCAAGATTGGACTCGCCGCTTTCGACTTCACGAACGGTTCATTGCAACTAACCGAAGCCGGTTCGAAGCGACGCGCGTCACTCTACGTGATTGCCGGCGAGGCGAATGCCCTGAAGCAGGATCCCGGCGGAATCGACATCTTCACCGTCACGCTGGATGAATTCACGTCGGCATTGACCAGTGAAAATCATACGCTCAAACGATCGCTGACTGATCCCCACCTCTTCAGTGGAATTGGCAACGCGTATTCCGATGAAATCCTGCATCGGGCTCGCCTGTCGCCGATCAAGCAGACTCAGAAACTGACCGGGGAAGAGATTGAACGGCTGTTCGCGGCGACTCGCGAAACAATGCAGATCTGGATCGACCGGTTACGTGCTGAAGCAAACGGAGAATTTCCAGAGGGGATCACGGCGTTTCGCAAAGAGATGGCGGTCCACGGGCGATTTGGCAAGCCCTGCCCGGACTGCGGTTCGCCTGTGCAGCGGATTCGGTATGCCGACAATGAAACGAACTATTGCGCGCGATGTCAGACAGACTGCAAAGTGCTCGCAGACCGTTCGCTGTCGCGACTGCTCAAGGACGACTGGCCGCGGTCGATTGACGAGTGGTCACACGAGTAGTGCCGTTACGGCTACGTGACTGCGCCACGTGAAACAACGTCGCCTCGCACGGCAATAGCGGCATCAATGCGAGCGATCTGGTCGGCGGTCAACTGCCAGTTCATGGTGCCGGCGTTATCGATGATCTGGTCGGGACGTTTGGCCCCGCAGAGTGCCACCGTGATCCCAGGTCGCTGGATGGTCCAGTTCAGTACGAGTTGCGCGAGCGGGACGTTTGCCTCATCAGCCAGTGGTCGCAATTGGTCGAGGAAGTCCTGGTTCTTGTCCCACTGCTCGCCGACAAACATCGGATACTTGCGACGGCCATCTTTGGGGTCGAACTGATAGTCTCGCGGCAGCTTGCCAGCCAACAGGCCCTTCAGCAATGGCCAGTAGACCATCACAGAAACATTGTTCTCGACACACCACGGCAACTGCGATGATTCGATTTCTCGTTGCAACATGTTGTAGTGGGGTTGATAGGCCGAGATAGGGCAGATGGCATGGAACTCGGCGAGTTGCGCCAGTGAGAAGTTGGACACACCTACGCTGCGAATCTTGCCGCTGTCGAGCAGGCCCTTCAGTGCGGTCGCTGATTCGGCCAGGGGGACATTCGGATCGGGAGCGTGCAGGTAGTGCAGGTCAATCCGATCGGTGTTCAATCGACGCAGACTCTCTTCACACTCCAGTTGCAGCGTCTTGGCACTGGCATCCTTTTGTTGAACGCGGTCTTTCCAATGGATTCCTCCTTTGGAGGCAATCACGATCTGGTCGCGCCGCGAACCCAAGGCCTTCGCAATCAGCTTTTCGCTCTCACCGTCATAGCCGTAGCAATACGCGGTATCGAAAAAGTTAATTCCGTGATCGACGGCTGCCTGAAGCGTAGCCAGGCTGTTCGCTTCGGTGACGTCGATGCTGGTGACCCCGGCGATTGGCCAGCACCCCATCGCAATGGGGGTGACCATGATCCCCGTCCGACCAATTTCGCGCAGCGGTGCCATTATTGAACCAGGCCTTTGGTGAGCGACATGAATGCCGTTTCGAGGTTGACTTCTTCTTCGCGGAACAGCGTCAGCTGGAAGCCGTGCTGGATCAGCATGGTTGGGAGATCGCTATAGTCTAGGACATCAGGTTTGAGGGTCGTGTCGATAGTCTCTTTGACAATCTCGACCTTGGCGACCTGATCGCATTGCTCAAGCAGTCGGGCGGCCTTTTCCATGTTTTCTTTGACACGGATTTGCAGCATGATCTGCTGACGCGCCTTCCGCATGACCTCATCGACATAGCCGTCGATGATGAGGTTTCCCTTTTCGATCATGCCGACACGAGTACAAACATCGGCCAGTTCGGGAAGGATGTGGCTGGAGACGATGACCGTCTTCTTCATCTCACCGAGCTTTTTCAGCAAGTTACGGATCTCGATACGAGCTCGCGGATCCAGGCCGCTGGCGGGTTCGTCGAGCAACAGAACTTGAGGGTCGTGCAGCAGCGTCCGGGCGAGACCGATTCGTTGAGTCTGACCGCGCGACAACTGGTTGACCATCGCATCCCGTTTGAACGCCATGTCGACCAGTTCGAGCTTATCTTCGCAAACCTTGCGTCGGCCGGGGCCATTGATGCGATAGGCCGCAGCGAAGAATTCCAGGTACTCGATGACCGTCATATCGTCGTAAACGCCGAAGAAGTCGGGCATGTAACCGACTAATCGCCGGATCTCGCGCTGGTTGGTGTAGATCGACTGTCCACAAATATACGCTTCGCCGTAGTCCGGATTCAGCAACGTCGCGATCATTCGCATCGTCGTTGTTTTGCCAGACCCGTTGGGCCCGATGAAACCAAAGACATCGCCCTCTTTCAGCGAGAGATTAATCTCGTTGACGGCGATCAAGTGCCCGTATCGTTTGGTCAGTTGTCGAGTTTCAATCATGGTTGGAAGTGACTGCCTGAGACAGAGCGGCTTAGGTTACTTATCAAGACGTTCGAGAGTGGGCCGGAGATCCATGCTGACCCTTTTCACGGGTAGCACAATTCTCACAAATGTAGTTTCCCGATCCGGCGCGATCTCTTTGCCATTCAATTGGAGTGACGCGATTGGTGAATTTAATCGTCCGAACAGTACCGCACGGCCCAGCCTGAGCAGATGCGATAGATCTTCTTTATCCAGCAACCGGTTGGTCAATCCGGTGTACTTGATGCCGCCGACTTCATTGTGAAATGTCAGAATCCGCAAGACCTCCGCGGGGTCTCGTGAGAGAGGGTCGTAGCTGACGAACTGGCTGGCGACATCTGTCGCCTGTGAACCAGGGGACCGCCCTGCCGCCGTTTTGCCAGTGAGAAATGCTCGCAGTTCTCGTGGGTAAACATTCGGCTGGTCGACTCGCAGAACTTGCCGAGGAGCCAGGGGGAGTGACTGCGAATCTTCGCGGGTTTTCTTATGGCGATAGATGCGATTGCCGAAGGCAAGAACCCAATCTTCAATGGGACCCGGTAGACGATGAGTAATCGTTCCCGACACCTGACCAACCCCATTGCTTTGCAGGTCGCTGTCGACCAATCCTTCCGCAGAGGCGTGAAATTCGGCCAACAATGGCTTCGAGGACCACTGCATTAACGGCAGATCATCAATCGACTTTCCATCGGAGACTCGATAATCGGTCGCGCCGACCTGCACACTGGCCGGCCGTAGCATTCCGGTAAACGCCGTTTCGGCGACACCCGACCAACTGATCTGGTGCGACTGCGATCCCGAAGCGACCTTGGAATTGACCACCACAGATTGACGTTCTGTGGAAGGACTGTAGATGTTCGTCCATAGTCGTTGATGGCACGTCGATGAATTCGCATCGATATTGACGATGTTGAGCTGATTGACGTGAAGTGCGGTGCCATTCCACGATTTCGCCAGGCAGCCTGTCAGTAGTGCCGCCAGACCGATCCAGAGTGGAAACGTAATCCAGGTGCCGCGCGGCCATTTCAGCAGCCGATGAACCACCACGTAATCGATCGGCCCAATGGCCAGCAGCAGCAGTACCATCAAACCCATCACGAACCACGGGGACGCTCGATTCACTCCCGCGAAGTCTTCTTGTCCTGCATGAAGCTGCGTGGCGAGATCTGTAATTCCCGTCGTACTCAGTTGAGTATTGCGCGGCGCGTTGCCGCCTGTCGTTAAGAGATCAGACGAGTCGGTAAGACGGCGCGTCAATGATGACAACTCACTCCATTTGCTAAGCGGGGGTTGCGTCATATCCAGCGAGAGGACTGTCGTTGATCCAAGTCCATAAGGGGAGCGGACCAGCAAGGCATCGTCGCGACTGCCGGCCAGCACTTCACCTTGAATGACTTTCACGCTGGGAATGGGGAGTCGTCCCAACAGAATTCGGACATTTTTGCGAGCAAACGATTCTAGCTTGCCGAACTCGCTCACCGTGACAGGTTGATCCCCCACTGTCACGGGCAACCAACTGGCGAATGGCTGGACGATCGCCTGAGCCAACTTGGGATCTTGAGGAAGTGAGATGAGCAGGCGTCCTCCACTGGCGACCCAATCGCGGACCGCATCGGCCTGAGGTGAAGTCAGTACGGTCTGCCCCGCAATGACGAGCATCGAGATGGAGTCATACGCCCGAGCATCAATCGGCAATTCTTCCACGCCGACATCGATCGCACGCGAAGAGCCCGCTTTCTCGGCCGACCGTGACGCATCAGGCTTAGAATCGCTCCAGTCGAACCCAGGAGGATTGCCGATGGTCGCCACCAAACGAACACTAGGGTCAATTGGCGCGGCGGAGGCAGCCCCCAGCGGCCCCAACGATTTCGCTACCCAGATCGTTTTCCCCGAGGAAGTAGCGACCACTGCCACTTCGAGTGCGGGATTGAGATTGCCTACTTTGAAGTATCCCCGCAGAGTCTGCTTCCCTGGCGACAGGTCTGCAGGCGAAGAGAACGTCACGCGGTTGCCATCGGGATCCGGTGCAGTCACACGAACTTCATATCTCCCCGCTTCAGTGATCTCCAATGGGATGGCCGCTTCGGCCCAGCTACCAATCAGGTAGCTGCCCCGCCAACCCAGTCGCAGTGCAGGCTCTTCGGCTCGAACGACCGGGCAGGTCGCCAGCAAATAGAGGAAAGCCATCGACCAGAGGATGGTACGGAAGCAAGATTGATAGACACGAAGGACACCCCAAGACCGGTGATGGAGGGATGATTCTTCAGGCGAACATTCAGACGACCCGCTCACCGAAACTCCGCAGAATGTTGAGAGATAGATCGAATCGGGCCGCGAACCTGATCGCCGCAAAACGAGCATGATACGTCGGTCCGGACGAAAGCGTGAGCGCCGTGAAGAGTTTGCGGACGAAATTCACATCCCCTACGCCGCAGCTTCAGCCGACAATCCCTGCAGAAAGGTCGCAATTCCTTCGAAAACCTCCATCGGAATCTGATGGCCACCTCGAAACGGGATGAATTCGACCCGCAAGTTGGCACTTTTCAGGAGATCACGCAGCCACTCGGCCGCGGCGAACGGCAGCAACGGATCTTGTGTGCCGTGGCTTTGCAGCACACGCAGTCCGCGGTGGACAGGGGCTCGTTTTTGCCACTCAGGTTCAGACAGCAACGTTCCGGACATGACGATCAGCCCCGCGACATTCTCGTCCAGGTGAAGCGCACTATCCGTAGTCAGCATCGCCCCTTGCGAGAAGCCGCCGAGTACGATTTTCGAGAGTGGCAGGCCCGTCCTCGTTTTTACGGACTCGACCACTTGTAGCAGCTTTTCACGAGCAGCGACCAATCCCTCGGGACACTCTTGACGCATCTCTCGATACCGGCCAGTGGCATTCGCGAGCTGTAGTTTCACCATATCGATGGGCCACCAGGCTCGCCCACCGGGCAGTCCCAGTTGGTCGAGCGACAAGGGAGCTTCTGGAAAGATGAACTGAATTCGATCTTGAAGTGCAGGGATTTGATCGAGTAACTCTTCGCCAATGGGAACCAAGTCCGCCCCCGAGGCACCGTAGCCGTGGCACAGGATGACAACCAGACTTGGCTTGGAACCTTCGGGTAGATCATCCACCAGCCGACATTTTAAGGCACCGAGCGTCTCAAGTTGCTGGTTCATCTGTACTTCCTTCCAGGCCATCGAGTTGCGTTGCGTCATTTGCGATTGTGATGAACGGCCTGCGTGAGGGCAAGGCGCGAAACCTTGCACAGAGGCGAGGGACATTTGGCGGGCCAACCGATAGTTACACTGTTTTCAGTTGGAATTAGTGGGACAAATCGGCAAATCCCGATAGACTATATGTCCGCTTTCGGTTGCTCCCGCCTCATGCTTTCATGCGAAGGGTCGTCGTATGACTCGGTCTAGAACAAACGTTGTCTGCCTGTTACTTGCCTGCGCGATCGTTTTTGGTCTGGCAGATTCGGCATCGGCGCGCATCAATTCTGGAGCATTCCGTCGCTACATGCAGCAGCAGCAAAAAGCTCAAGCGCAAATGATGCAGATGGAACAGAAGGCGATGCAGCAAGAGATGATGCGGCAGGCAGCTATCGAGAAACAGCGGCGAGAGAATCAGGCCAAGGCCTCAAAGGCTCGGCACGACAAGGAAGAGCAGCACCGCCAAGACCTGATCAACAGGCGGAAGGCCGAGCAGGCAACACGGACGACATCATCAAAAGAGGCGCCGGTAAAAACAGCAGTCGCGAAATAACAGTCGCTGTTCGGAAAAATTGACCGACTCAAGCCCCGGAATTCACTGCCGCACTCCTCGCAGTTCCGTCGATAGAATCATAGGCATTGTTTGATGTGTAAGACTCAGCCGCTTGACCCCTCGGGCAAGTTTGGCCTACACTACACATAAGAGCCTGCTGATTTCCCGCCCGGCTTCTTAGGGACAACCTCATCGTCCCACGGAAGCTCCTGCCTGAAACGAACTTCAACCACTAGAGGTGTGAAGATGTTGACATTTCTTGGCCAGCCATCGCGTTACTGTGACGGCATCAGTCGCCGGGGTTTCCTGAAAGTCGGAGCCTTCACCTTCGGGTCTGCTGCGGCTCTTTCCTTACCCGACATCCTGCGTGCCGAATCTTTGGCCGGGCGCTCGAGTTCGCAAAAGGCCGTAATCAACATTTTCCTGGGTGGCGGCCCGCCACATCAAGACATGTGGGACATCAAGGTCGATGCCCCTCGCGAAATCCGTGGCGAGTTCGATCCGATCGCGACAAACGTCGCCGGGATCGAAATTGGCGAATGCTTTCCGCGTATCGCCAGCATGATGGATAAGTTCGTCGCGATTCGCTCGGTTGTCGGATGCGACGGAGCTCACGACGGCTTTCAATGTTTGACCGGGTGGCCTCGCAACAGCATCTCCTCCGTGGGGGGGCGTCCCAGCATTGGTTCGGTCGCAGGAAAGATGTTTGGCCCCACCGATCCGGGGGTACCTCCATCGGTTGCCCTCTGTGAGCGAACTCAACACGTCCCTTGGTCAGAACCGGGCGGCGCTGGGTTCCTGGGATCGGCGTTTCAGGCTTTCAAGCCGCAAGGCGAAGGCACCAGCGATATGAAGCTGAATGGAATCGATCTCAATCGGCTCCAGGATCGCAAATCGCTGCTACATGGTTTGGACCAACTGAAGCGTGATGTGGACGCGACCGGAATGCTGCGTGGAATGGACGCGTTCTCGGAAGCGGCCTTCGGAGTGCTAACATCCAGTCGGCTGGTCGATGCCCTGGACCTCAGCAAAGAAGATCCGAAAGTCCGCGAACGCTATGGCGATGGCAAACCTTATCTGTATCAATACGATGGGGCTCCTACTTGCAATGAACATCTGCTGATCGCACGTCGCCTGGTCGAAGTGGGCGTTCGATCGGTCACCCTGACGTTTGGCCGCTGGGATAGCCACGGGCAAAACTTCCAGTTGGTTCGTGATCATGGCAGCAAGCTGGATCAGTGTGTCAGCGCCTTGGTCCATGACCTGGACGAACGTGGCATGCTGAATGACGTGACAGTCGCCGTCTGGGGCGAATTTGGTCGCACCCCGCGCATCAATCCCGGGGCTGGACGCGATCACTGGCCACAAGTGAGCTGTGCTCTCTTGGCCGGCGGTGGCATGCGAACTGGCCAAGTCATTGGTTCGACCAACCGACTCGGAGAATACGCCAAGGATCGACCGGTCCACGTTCAAGAAGTCGTCGGCACGATCTACCGTAACCTGGGAATCGACCCGATGACCACGACGTTGAAAGATCCGACAGGACGACCTCAGTATCTGCTCGATAAGCGCGAGCCAATCACCGAATTGGTGTGATCGCGTGCCAGCCGAATGGCAGCCAGTTGATCGAAAACTGCCCAGCGGAACTTTCCGCGTGGGCTGTTTTTGCTTTCCGAGCGGCTTTTCGCGAACTGGCTGTCTCTTGTTCACGTGAATATCGAGTTGAACGTGAACCGGCACCAAATTTGTAGCAGAGGAGACTCTGACTTCAGTACGATTCAATCGTTCGCCAGCTTCGAGCCACATCTCCAGGGACGACGGCATCATGATTCCTCGATTTCAACACATCTTGATCCCGCTGGATTTCACTGAGAAGAATCTGGAGGCGCTGAACATCGCCTTCGACCTGGCGGTGGTCAATCGAGCTCGAGTAACGCTGCTGCACGTGGTCGAGCAAATTAGCGGCGAAGCGGACGAGGAACTGGCGGCGTTCTATTCACGATTGCGAGTCCGCGCTGAGACCGAATTGGAATCGCGATCGCAGCGATTCGATCAAGTCGGAATCGTCGTCGATTGCAAAATTCGGATTGGCCGTCGACTACACGAAATCGTGACGGATTCGATCGACCGAGCCGCCGATTTGATCGTAATGAGTTCCCACAAGCCGGACTTGGATCGCCCGCTTCAGACTTGGGCGACACTCAGTTATCAGGTTTCCGTGCTGTGCCAATGTCCCGTATTGCTCGTGAAATGATGGATCGAGCGAACGGCCCTTTGAGCGCGTCCCTCACAATCGACCACGGGGCACGATATTGTCTTCGTGTCACGCTGCCCTGGATCGGTCTCGGTTGTTGCTTCGAAGAAAGACGGACGAATGAGTTCGAGTAAGTCCGAAGAGCACCCGTCTGAGGTCTCGCCCGCGCGAGTGGTTCTCATCAGCAGTGTGATGTTCGTCTTCATTTCCTACTGGCGTGTCGCGGCCGTTATTTTGTGTGATCTGGCCAGCACGGCATATTACATCGGCGGCATCGTCGAGCATTCGATCGGCCCCGCTGCTCCGTGGTTCATTCTGGCGGTGATGGTCTTCAGCTACGCCGTTCGCTCGGTCTACATCGAAAGTTGTTCGATGTATGTGCGGGGCGGCGTCTACAAGATCGTCAAAGAATCACTCGGCCGCACGCTGGCGAAAGTCGCGGTCTCGGCGTTGTTGTTCGACTACGTCCTGACAGGCCCGATCAGCAGTGTCTCGGCCGGCCAGTACATCATGGGACTGGCCCTGGAATCGATATCGCACTTGTCGGGGATGACCGTATCCCCCGAGTCTCGCGATTGGTGGAAATCGGTTGGCTCCGTGGTGATCGCCTGTGCGATCACCATCTACTTTTATCGACTCAATATCGTTGGCATCCACGAGTCGAGCGACAAGGCGCTGAAGATCATGATTGCCACCGCAATCATGGGCGTCACGATCCTGAGTTGGTCTGCTTTGACTCTGGTACTGGAAGGCCCTCGCAACACCGTCACCTTTCAACCGACATTTGTACCCAAGGAAAATCCGGCCACGGGGCAGATGGAAAGTCCTTTGGGCTTCCTGGAAGGAACCTCTTTCGGCGACCAGCTATTGCAGTTGGACGGGGCGAGTTGGTTATCGGCGATTGGATTCCTCGGTGTGTTCCTCGCTTTCGGCCACTCGGTACTGGCCATGAGTGGCGAGGAAACTTTGGCCCAGATCTATCGCGAGGTCGAATCGCCCAAGCTGGCGAACTTCAAACGCGCGGCTTTCATCGTGTTTATCGTCAGCTTGCTCTTGACAGGTGGCATCAGTGTGCTGGCAGTCCTGCTGATTCCCGACAGCGTTCGAGCATCGCAATACTCGGACAACCTGATCGGAGGGCTGGCCATGAATGTCTATGGGCCTCCTCTGGCGCGGCTGCTACTGAATGCATTCGTCGTCGGCGTCGGCTCACTGCTATTAGCCGGTGCCGTGAATACGGCGATCATCGGATCGAACGGCGTACTGAATCGCGTGGCCGAAGATGGCGTCATTCCAGAATGGATGTTGAAGCCGCATCCGAAGTTCGGAACGACTCACCGGATTCTCACGCTGATCTTTGGCCTGCAGATGTGTACGATCCTGATCAGCCGTGGCAACGTTTTGCTCCTGGGCGAAGCCTATGCTTTCGGCGTCGTCTGGAGCTTCGTCTTCAACTGCCTGGCGATGCTGATTCTTCGCTTCAAGGATCCGAATCGTCCGCGAGGATTTAAGGTTCCCCTGAACCTGACCATCGGTGGCATCGAGCTACCAATTGGCCTGGCACTCATCTTCCTGATCTTGTTGATCTCTGCGGTGATGAATGCGTTGACCAAAGAAATTGCGACGATCACGGGCAGTTGTTTCACCGCGGTCCTGTTCGTGTTGTTCACAATCACGGACCGCAATCGATCGGGGAAGACCGAGGCCGCGGGCACCGAGCACGTCGATCAGTTCAATGAAATCGAGACGGAGACAGTTACCGAGAAAACGTTGGGCTTAACGCATCGCTATCGCAAGCTGGTCGCTGTCCGCTCGCCCGAGCAAATGATTGCCCTCGACAAGGTGCTCGAAGAGACAGACCCAGAAACCACCGATGTCATCGCGATGAAAGCGCATGTCCGCCCTGTCGGGGGAAACAGTTCTGAGCCGGTGCGGCTGGGCCAATACGAACGAGAGTTGATCAACGCTGTCGAACGCCATGCCGAGATCGCCGGAAAAACGGTGATCCCAATCCTGGTTTCAACGAACAATCCCGTGCATGCCCTGTTGCAAACAGCAATGGCCATCGGTGTTCAAGAGATCTTCATCGGAACCTCTGAGAAGTTCACCCCCGACCAGCAATTGAATTTGGTGGCATCAGGCTGGAAGAATCTTCATCCTCATGCACCGTCGCCGCTGACAGTTCGAATTGTGGGAGGGAATCGTGACATCTCTCTTGATCTCGATGGCGGAAGTCGTATTCCAAAATCACTCGCGCGAGAATCGCGATCGGTGGCAGAGTTGCGGGCCGCCGGAGTTGGTGTCGATCGGGTGCTACTTCTGCATGACGGGAGTCGGCGATCAAGTGAGGTATTCCGAAATCTGCTGACGATGCTTGATCGAAGCGTGACATTGGACATCCTTCCTGTCGGGGAAAACACGGGGGATTGCTGGAAAAACGATGTACAGGAAGCTGTGCGTCTGGAAAGACGATCAAGCTCCATTCGACTCGAATCGAACGGCAAATTTGCAGACGACCTGATCCGGGCCATCCGCGATGGGGGAATTGATGTTGTCGTGGCGCGACAATCGCTTGCCACATTCGGTAGCGATGCCAGTGGCGTGAAAACGTCCTGGGTCAATGATGTTGAGCATCAAGTTCGCTGCCAGGTGTTCCTGGCGGCTGAAATCACATAGCTCACTCAACCAGGTAGACATCTTTCGCGGGGGCCAGAAGTGTCGACGGAGAAATCGTCATTCCCAGAGCGGTCACAAAGCGAACCGTCCCGGCTGTGAAGCTGATGTCATAGTGCGATAACGCTCCGATGAACGAGATGTGTCCCCACTTCGCATAGATCTCGCCCTGCAGTGTCGCAGCACCAAGCAGGCCTTGGTGAGTGATCACAATCGGGCGCGGATCTTTCCGTCGTTGGTAGATCCACATTCCGTCGAAGGGACTACCCGGACTATCCAATCCGCTGAATTTGCTGCCAAAAGCGGCCAACCCATCGATGACCACGCTGGGAATCAGGCTTAGAATGGGTGCTCGCGCGGGTGCACTTTCACCGTCATTGGCATCGGGTAACCCGGACGCCGGGTCATAACTGGCGTTATCTGTGATATAGAACATAACCCCTTTGGCGGTGATGTTTCCGGCCACCACGCTGAGCGAAATGTTTGTGATCGGGTTCTTCTTCCGAATGATGTACACGCCCGGCTTAAACGTGACGTTTCCAGAGATCACTTCAATCCAGTCGTAGACACCGGGGGAAAGCGTGGTACTTCCCAGCAGGGGCAGCGTGAGGACCGTAACGCCTCCTTTCAGGGTCGACTTGACGTTGACCGGATCATTGCTGACCGTGGGCGCTGGAAGTGATTTGTAGGGATCTGGGACGGGCATCCGATTCGCGCGCAATGGATTAGGTTTGCCTGCAACGAACGAGCCATAATTTGACGGCGTATCGACGCCGCCTGCCACGCGGATATCGCGAGCGCTGAGATGTGTTAACGGAATCAATGCGGTGCAAATGACGCCGCAAGGAAGCAGAGTTGTGGTCCCGGCAGGATCGCCATTTTCGTCATGGGTTCCCCAAGTGTTGTTAACTAACACGGCACCGTCGACTTTGACTTGTCCCAATCCTTCGATTTCCAGGCCGCCCGTCAGTGCCGGCAAGGGCGAGATTCCGATCGGCAGTCCGAGGATGTTCAAGACGGGAGGCGTTGGATCCAACACCACCACAGCAGCACCTGCCGTCGACGCTTCGATCGCAGCCACCGAACGCACGCGCACCCGTGATTGCTGACCTGCACCGACGACACGACTGAACGAATTGTTGCGATCGCGAGTCGCGATGACTTCCAGGCAGTTCGCGTTCCCAGCATGCCGACCGCTCGTCGGCGGGATATTGACCGTGACGGTTGCATCGCTCAAGCCATTCCATGATTGGATGCAGGCTTGAGCCATCGCCGTCGCTTCGGCCGCTGACTTGCCTTGCTGTAATGCCAGCGTACCGGCTGTCGAGGCCGCATCGGCTGCCTGCTTCAGATTCTGATTATCGATCGAATGCAGGCCGATATCGAACACCAATCCGATCAAGCCGAAGATCGCCGGGACGGAAATCCCCAGCAAAACCAGCACTTTTCCCGATCGGCGACAGCAGAGACTTCGCACAAATCGATTGTGCCGTAAAGGACCGATCACGAACTGTTGTGAACGGAATGGTTTGGCCCGCATGGTGAAAACTCCGGAACTAATGCAAGATCTTCATCGTGGCGTTGGCGGTGAGATTGACCGTCCCCATCCATGCCGTCATCGGTGTCATCGGATCACGCTTGAAGGTCAAACGGGTTGTCACCCGATCATCGACGTAATTCGTGCCATCCAGCCATGTGATCTGAACAGTCACCTTCGCAGGTGGCATGGTGACGCAGTAAGGCTTAATCGTTTGACCCATGGCCGACCCATCGCTGGCATTCGTCGAGACGGTTGCCGGCCCCCAGGCCCCAGTTGGATCGACACCCGAGCCGCGAACGATTGATTCGCGAGCCAGTCTGCGTGCCGCCAAAGAAAGCATATTGGATTGGAATGCGACCAGGCCCAGGTCCAACATTGTGAAGAGCACACTGAACAGCAGTGAGAGGACGATGGCGGATTCGACGACAGTCGTTCCTGCACGGCGATTCAAAGTGCAGCGAGTCTGGGCCGCGAGAAGTGAAACTTTCGCTCGAGAAATTGCGATCCGCCCGGAAGCTCTTCCGGATTCACCTGCGCTGCGGCGGATTGAATCGGTGGAATATCTAATGCGCATGGACCTGCTCTCATTGACTGAACGGCGTGGATTGCAGAAGGGAAGATCGTCGATTGAGATCAACTATTGATACTGCCGCATCTCGACGCGATAGCGCAGCGACAACTTCTTCGGGAAGCCTGGCCAGGGAACAATCGTGGTGTGCATGTAACGTAAATCAACCACGACTTGGGTGGATAGATCTGCGTTCGTGCTGGTCGAGATCGTGGTCTGCAGTTGAGTCGGATCGAACTTCTTGAAGCTGGCCATCTCGGATTGAATCGCGTCCTTGATGCGTGATTCCCACAAGGAACGTGAGGCCGGGAGGACACGATGAGTGGCTGCGTGGTCCGCTCCGGTCCGCCCGGCATTGGACAAAACGAGATATGTGCTGACAATGCCCCCCAAGTCGAACGTCAGCATCGCCAGTGACAAGAGCAATGGAAGCACGACGGCCATCTCGACTGCGGCGGCACCGCGCCGAGTGACGGGCTTCGTCGTCTGAGTCGCGACGTACTTCGGCAACTCAAATCGTTGATAGCTGCGCGAACATCTACAACTCAACATTTTCCACCTCGAAAGACGTGCGGGGAAGCAGTGTCGTTCGTCGAGTCGACTATCAAATGGCTTAGCAGGATGAATCGAAAGATTTGACCTGGAGCTCCTCGACGACGTGGTCCGCCACGGAAGAGGCCGTCGCGGACGATCACCCAATTCGTGATCGCATTGTCATCGATGCTCAACTAAAGCTCGTGTTGCATATCGCGTCAAATTTCCGTGGCAAACCACGTGTCTTGGAACACGACTAGCAAACGTCTCCAGGAGTCTGTCCAAGCCACATAACATCAAGCTGCAGCAGCCATTTTAACGAACGGATGCGATGTCACTTGGGGCCTGCAAATTGCAGATTCTCCGGCGAATTGCTCGTGGCCATACCGTTACCGCAGCAGAATGGGGCAATATCGTTATTGGCCGGAGGCCGACTACTTTACGATCCCAACGACATCAGGCAAGGCGTCACAATGGCTGAGGGCCAAGAGCGGAAATGCTGTTCCGCTGTAAGTGATGAAGTGCCAGCTATCGGTATTCAACGATTTCGTCCACCACCGCCCGGAGGCTCGCTGATTTGACTTGATCCAGCGAATCCCCTGCTGCAGTCGGGGATCACTGGCGGGGACACCCGATTCCCTCAAGACGATAATCGCCAATCCCGTTTGATGGCCGTCACTGGGCGGGTTGTTGAGTTCCACTTCCGCTTTCAACCGCTCAGCCCGGTTGCCCTTTCCCCACGCTTCGGGAGCAGCAAATGTTCGAATTGACCATCCGCCATCCTCGCGTTGATGCTTCCACAGCATGTCGATCAATTCAGCCTTCCGAGAGGCCTCCAGTAATCCGGGCATTCGAGCGGCCGACCAGAGCAGCAAAACTCGGCCATAGTCATGCGGAGGCGTTTGAGTCTGCAGATAGTTTTTCAAGAGGGCGACTTTGCTGTTCAAAGCTTCGTCCTTGATGTTGGCCAGCCAACCGGGAGCCGCGGCGATCGCCATCGCTGCCACGGTCGCTTCATGAAACGCGTCCGATTCATACGGAGGCCAACAATCCAATGTCCCCCATGTTCCGGTTTGGTCCTGAATCGAAAACATCAATCGAAGCGCTCGGTCAGTTTCCCGCGACAACTGCCTGGTGATGTGTTGATCCCATTCCGCCAGCCCCGCGGCCAGGTAGATCACCTGCGCCGGCCTGGTCGATTGCTTCAACTTTTCGGGCTCCATCGCTTCCAACTGTTTCAGCGTCTCGACAAAAAACTCGCGGATCGATTCCGTCGGCTTGCCAAGTTTATCGCTGAGGGCCGGACGAATGGTCATGTAGATGCCGTTCGTATGGCACGTTACGCACTTTCGCTGGCTGTTCCACCCTTGAGCACCATGCTCGAGATATTCAAGAGCGAGCGGAATCGAAATCCGCTCCAGTTTCGCTTCGTCTGCGGACGCGCCGATAACCTTGATACCCCCGAATTCGTACTGCGGCTTCGGCTCCGCTGCCAATACTGGCCTGGAGATGACCATCACACTGAGAGCCGCAAGGCAAATGAAACGACTGGATACCATGGCGCGAACTCCAAGAAGCCAGGAGAGGATCTCGACGAAGTCATCGTTATTCTGTTCCGTCAGCCAAGATTGTTCGAGCCCAACGGCAGAGGGATTCCGCCGGATTCGTTGGTGTTCTCAAATCGTGAAATCGATGATGAGAGGCAGATGATCCGACGCATCGCGAGTTGCACGGCTACGTGAGACGTGGATTCGTGTCACTGTGATGCCTCCGCGCGTGAACGCCTTGTCGAGCGACCAGACCGGCAACCACGCTGGAAACGAACGGAATCGGGAGGGCGGACTTGTAACCTGATGGAAGCCATGGACCTCAAACGGTCCTGATGCCAGCCGGTTTCGCCAATCGTTGAAGT
>CBIHQO010000009.1:0-24384 GCA_966211735.1 uncultured Schlesneria sp. | reverse complement strand
CACCTCACGACAAAACCGTCTACGTGAATCTGGAGGGCTTCTATCAGATCCAGGGACATGACAAGCCGCTGAATGAAGCGATCAAACGCGAACGCGAGTTTTTCGGTGAACCTCCGCTGAACGATGAGGAGATGGCGGCCGAGATCAAGAAGATCCAGGCGAAGTTCGGTGCTCATGATCACGCCCATGGGCACGAAGGGCATGATCACGCCCATCACGATCACCAGACGGCCCCGATTCAGAAGGAAGTCACCTCGATTCTGCTGCAGTGTAAAACCCCGATCGCAGCCCGGTTGTTGGAAAGCGAATTGAAAAAAGGAAACAAGGCCCAAGGGGTGAACCCCATCCTGCCGATGCAAGCGTTGATGACCACGATCGTGGGACCCATTCAACAGATGTTGCTGGTGATGACCGCGATGATCGTGCTGGTTTCGGGGATTGGCATCTTCGTCAGTATCTACAATTCGATGACGGCTCGCCGGCGCGAAATCGCGATCATGCGAGCGTTGGGGGCTCAGCGCAGTACCGTGTTCGCGATCATCCTGGCCGAATCCATCATTTTGTGCCTCGGCGGCGGACTGTTGGGCCTGCTACTGGGACACGGCATGGTCTTTGTCGCGGCTCCGATCATCGAAGTGCAAGCGGGTGTGATCGTCAACCCGCTTGCCTTCGAAACGGCCGAACTGGTGCTGTTTCCCGTACTGCTGCTAATGGCCATCCTGATCGGCATCCTGCCGGGCATGACGGCCTATCAAACGGATGTCGCGGAATCGTTGAGCAGCTAGCCGGGCAATTCCTGCGGAAGATTCACTGCAGCCGCTTCGGTGGTGGCTTGCTCCGAAGGGAACGCAGCGGTTGCCATCTGGCGACCGTAGTTGCGAATGTCTTTAGGCCAGCCTTCGGTCAACTCCTGGAAGCGCGATCTATCGCCAGCAAACAGCGCCCGAGTCACTTCTTCGAAGCCGCTCAGGTTGCCGCCGATCGCAGACAGAAAGCGATAGGCGGCTTCTTGCGCTGCTCGGATCCGATCTTTGCCCTCGTTCGCACGGCTTGCTTCGTTGACGAGTTTGCGCAGAGCCACCGAGGCCCCGCCCGATTGCCGACGCAGCCATTCCCAATGCCTGGGGAGCAATGTAACCTCGTGGGCCTCTACTCCCAATTTCGGACGGCCCGGGCCACGATTCGCGGTGGACGACTCGACGTTCGCCACAACAGCAGGTGTGGAGGGAGGCTTCGGGAGTGAGTTCACCACTTCGCTCACATCGCCGCGAAAATCGACCTCAATCTGTTCCCCCGTGGCGCGATCGAAGATCAGAACAGGGGCTTTCTCACCCCGGTCGATGACCTTTTTCGTCTTCGCCGCAACGACGGCCAATGTGCCAGAGGCGATTAGACAAAAGCCTTCGAACGCGGCGCAGTCGGTTTGTGTGTGAGCGGGCATCGGGCAATTCCTGAAATTGAGTTGTGTACAGCTATTTTATCCTGGTGAAATTGTATCGTCAATAACACCAGGGTAAAATAAGAGAATCGCGGCAAACGGATCGCCTACGCCTCTCGAAGCCATTCACGATTACTTCAGAGCCGACTCTGTCGAGTTGAGTTGCCACAGACTTGTCCGATTCGTCATATCTATGTACCGCAGCAACCGCATGTGGGCTCAGCCATTTTGATCAGGGGACACCGATGAATATCAGGCAGACAATCCTCTCCTTGTTAGGGATCATTTGTTTCGCCGCCGTTCGGGAAGTTGATGCACAGCCAACTGCTACGCCCGAGTCTGTGCCAGTGACGGCCGACAACTTCATCCGGGCGGAGTCGGATTTGTATTTCAGCAACATCGTCAAGGATCACGGGTTCGCCAAGTTCACTCATAATCGCGAACTTACGCCGATCGAGAAACAATTGGTCATCCGGCAGAACCGCGACACGCTGTACTCAGCTGCGGTGTTCGATCTGGACGCGGGGCCGGTCACAATCACGCTGCCCGACGCCGAGACGCGATTCATGTCGTTGCAGGTGATCACGGAAGACCACTTCACGCCATACGTGATCTACAAGCCCGGCAGCCAAACGTTTACGCGAGACCAGATCGGCACGCGCTACGTCGTCATGGCGATTCGCACACTGGTCAATCCTGCTGATCCGAAGGATCTCCACCAAGTCCATGAATTACAAGACGCGATTAGGGTCGAGCAAAAGAGTACAGGGAAATTCGATGTACCGTCATGGGATCCGATCAGCCAGAATAGGGTTCGCGACGCTCTCAGCGTTCTCGGATCGACGATTCCGGACTTAAAGGGCATGTTCGGGACTAAAGAACAGGTCACCCCAGTGAGACACTTAATTGGATCAGCCATCGGCTGGGGTGGCAATCCGGACACCGAGGCGGTCTATTTTAATGTGACACCTAATCTCAACGACGGCAAAACAGTGCATACGCTGACCGTGAAAGATGTTCCGGTCGATGGGTTCTGGTCGATCAATGTCTATGACGCGAAGGGCTACTTTCAGGCAAATCCGCAGAATGCCTATTCGTTGAACAACATCACTGCGACGAAGGGGGCCGACGGTGCATACACAATCCGATTCGGTGGATGCGACGGCAAGACGCCCAATTGTTTGCCGATCACTCCTGGCTGGAACTACATCGTACGTCTGTATCGACCACGCGCCGAGATTCTGAGTGGCAAGTGGACCTTCCCGCCAGCCGCTCCACTTAAGTAGGTCGCGCGAACGCCATCACAGCTTGAGCCAACACTGAACAAAGAAGGCCATCCACCACGTCTTGGCGGATGGCCCTCGGATTAAGGAATGGCTTTTCGATATCGGAATTACCTGGGTAGCGCCAACGCTCGGACGGCGTCGATCATCGTGACTACCCCTTCGGCCGTAGTGACTTTGATCGAATCCCCCGCCTTCAGATCGGTCAGCTTGGCCATCTTACCATCGAGCATGATTTTCGCTGTCGCTGTGATCATGTGATTGTGCTGGTTCTTTCCATCGTTGTCGGACATCACGAGCTTGCCATCTGCGACCGACACGACTTTGCCTTCGTGGGTCTTCGCAACCTGACCCAAGTCACCAGGATTCCGAAAGGATACGGGTGAGTCCAAGCCTGAAACCGAGCCAGCCATCGCGATACTCATTAAGACTGCAGTCAACATCTTGGTCTCCTTTTAAAGCAGTGGCACACTGTGAGACAGCAGGCGGATGCTTGTAAGGTGAGCAAAGCAGGTGCCAACGTCAGAATGCGGCTTCTCCGGCATTCACCCGCTGGCACCGCGGCTCAAACTGACAATTCAATGACCACCGAGTTCTGTATTCTGGCAAGAAGTGAGCAAGTTAAGGCTCAGTACAACCTTGCACATAGCGATTGAGTTGGCGGAGCTTCTGAGGAAATAGGGGCAATGCGATCTCTGGATCCATCAGTTCCGGATGCCACATCTTCTCCCATTCGAGTGAGTACCAGCCGGAATAGTCATCATTCCTTAGCAGTTGCAGGCACTCGAATGCAGGGAATTCGCCACCGCCGAACAGAACATAGTCAGCGTGACGATGCCCTGTCATCAATTGGCTGGCCGCACTGGCCGCGGTCTGCGAAGCGGTCGTCGCAGTTCGTTCCGGGAGTGTCACCGAGTCTTTCCAGTGAGTATGCCTAGTCCACGGACGAAGCTGGTTCCACGTCTGTGCGAGTGGCTCTTGATGGAATCGCCAAGGATGATGAGTATCCCATACCAACCCCACGTGCGGATGATTCGCCAGCTGCATCGCTTCCACGCACGGCGGCGATGCTGAAAAGTCGCCGTGCGTTTCCAGCAGAATCTGGATTCCCGCAGGAGCCGCCAAATCCGCGAGAGTGACCAGTCCCTCGGCGATTTGGTTGATCATCGCCGATCGATTGCGATCGCCGGCCGTCGGCAGAACGTCTCCGAAGACCCGGATGAATTCGCCTCCCAATGCGGAGCAGAGTTCGATGTAGCGTTTGCCGACCTCAATCTGATGGGCTCGATCGCTGGCCGTGATGTCATCAAAATGGACTGAGGATGCCAGTCCCGCGACGCGGAAACCGGCATCGACCAGTTCACAGCGTCGCGTCGACCATTCCGTCGACCGCAGATCGACAATCTTCAGCAGATCCGTCTCGCGCGACAGTAAACGAATCTCGACCCCATCAAACCCATACTGCGATCCATATTTCAGAACGTCGTGCCAACTCCAATCGGGACAGGCCAACGTTGAGAAGCAGATGTTCAACGTCATGGAAGCCCTTTCGAGTTGGCGATCTGCAGGCAAGTGGAGCTTCAATCCAGGATTAACAGGTGGATCAATGTGTTGACAGCAGGCCAACAAGCCTGCGGCAATGCATAGAAATCTGCCAAGACAGGGTGGCCATGCCGCTAGCCCAAGGGATGATTGAAGCGACCTCTCGGAGATGAACCTCCGGGGCCAATTTTCAACTGTGTCTTCACAAATCCCAGATATTTCGCATCTTCGTCGGCGAATAAATCTTCGCCTCCGACTCGAAATGCCTCTTCCAGCAAGTTGGCTGCCTCGTTCATCTGGCCCAGTTCCAGCAGGCACTGTCCCAATCGCAGCTGCAGGAATGGATTCGAGTCACCTTCCGGGAACTCGAGGGCATCCCACAACAGATCGGCTCCCTCGTCATACTCTTTCATCCGAAAGTGGGCATCGCCAGCCGACATCAGAATCCACGTTGCAGCAGGCCATTGATTGCGAGGTTCGGGGAGGAGATCCCAAGCCTGACCGTACTTTTCCAGTGCATCGTCGTACTGTTCCAAGCCGGCGAAGTGGTCCCCTTTGCGACACAAATCGTCGACGACCTGGGTAATTTCCTTGGGCAACTTATCCATACAAATTCAGTTTCGAGTCCGCTCGTTGATGATCGATGAGTCACGTGAGAATGCGTCGCACACGCCCAAGATATCCCACGACCACGGCTGTCACAAGAATGCCCGGAAAACACCGATGTCATCAATAGTCGCCATGCCAATTGCAATGTGTGGGACATCACAGTGGGTTGCCTGGACGTCGACCCGTCATCTAAAGTCCTGCATTGTGGAGGTTGTCCCTATCCAGAGGTTGAGAGAGCAATTCACGGATGAGCAACGTTGTTTCGCCCGGCACGACGCCGAATACAGTCCGATATAGTGACGGGACGCTGGTCCCAATCCCCGCCGACTGGGTTTTGTTGCCTCCTGGCGACGCGGCCTTGACCCGGCGTGTCAAAGCGGCTGGCGACCATTGGATCGTTCAGGAAAAACGGGGGAGAAAGGTCTTTTCCCGTGGCGTTTACACGGCAGCAGCGACCGTCGAACGGATTCGACTGGAACTGGAAGCCGAGCGGTCGACCGAAAGCTTCGCGAAAAAGAAGGAAGCGAGTGTGCGGCGACGCGAGAAGGTTCAAACGGAGTATGTCGAGGATTTCTTCGGCGCGGTCGTCTCGTTCCTCGCGTTCCATCCGGACCACGCGGCTCTGACTGATCGGTTTGCCCGAGCTGTCACCGATCATGCAACGCCCGTGGGCAGCGGCACGGTCGCTCGGACCAAACGCATTCCCGTCGAAGAACGAGCCGAGGCGGCCGTCATCGCCTGGATGCGGCATCAAACCACTGGTTATGACGGAATGGTCATTCCCCGTGTGAAAGGGAAGCGTCGCGAAGTTCGGCGTATGCTGGCCCAGCGATCAAAGGAACTATTGCAGCGATATCGTAGCGGCGCGGCGATCGATCCAAAGTGTCCGTTGAAACACGCACTCGCGGATGCCCACTGAATTGGACTTCGGGCCGTATTCAAGTCGGTGAGCGGACCGGTTCAACCGCCGCTCCTTGCGGGTGATCCAAGGTCACTTTACGCAACTTCATTAACGCAATGAGCGTTACCAGTCCGACGCCGAGCGAGTCAATCAGGACATCCCAGATGGTGCCTCCACGGGTCGGGACAAAAGTTTGATGGAACTCGTCTGAGGCGGCGAACAACAAGGCCAGCAGCGCTGCCACAAGAATATTCGCCATTCGTTTCGTGGGTCGCCAAACGTTCAAGAAGCCAATCAATCCGGCAGTCAGGATCGCGAACTCGGTGACGTGCCACCCTTTGACGACCGTGAACCAGGCAACGCCCCAGAGGATCTCAAACTGTTCGAGTAACTCCTTCCCAAAGATGAGACCAATCAGTGAGAAGAGTTCATCTGTTCCGATCACCGTGCAGGACGTTCCAAAGATCATCGCGGCCCAAAGCAAAACAAATGCTACAACCCATTTGCGCATCGATCATCTTTCGTTGATTGGCCTGATACTTCACGCTGTGCAACTGGCGGCTGAGTCACCTGGCAAAGTCCAAGTTTTGAGAAAACCAGCAATGGGACGTTAATCTGGCGTCCGTTCTCCGGTGAACATCGTATCCAGAACTGAAGACAGTTACGGTGCGTCGTTTCAGGAAGGACGGACTGAGATGGGAAATACAACCGCGAGGAAGCGAAACCCAGATAATCGTCGACTTCGAGCAACTCCCGCATTGTTAGCTCGCGTCCGCGACTGGGTTGAACGGGAAATCAAGTACGTTGGCCACGCCGAGTACGCTGGAGCGGGAACCGCAGGACGGCTCGCGGCGTCTCGTCCAATGTCGCTAGACGACATTTCCGTTGCCCATTCCGAACCAGCAATCGCTTTCGTATCAGGACTGGTCGATACTCCGTTGCTGGCCCCGGATGAGGAGGTGTATCTCTTCAAGTGGATGAACTTCCTGAGGTATCGTGCTGAACAGCGCCGGCGGCGGCTGAGTTTGAATTCACCCGATGAATCTTTGGTCAACCAGATTGAAGCTGACTGTGCAGAATCGATCGCGATTCGAAACCGCATCGTCAGCAGTAACCTGCGCTTGGTTGTCGCGCTCGCTAGAAAACTATCGACATCGATGGATCAGATGTCCGATTTGATCGCTGAGGCCACCGTTCCGTTGATCCGTTCTGTGGAACTCTTCGATATCGGCTTGGGAAATCGCTTCAGCACCTACGCCACCTGGGCTGTTCGCAATCACATGCTGCGTTGTCTGAAGCGGCGACTGTCCACCGCAGAACGAAATGTGGGTCGCGATCAGTCGGAGTTAGAGCAAGTCGCCGATGAACGAACCGATCCAGACGAGCAACTGCGAACGGCCGAGCAGCGCGTGCAAGCGGTCCATTGCCTCCTCGAATCATTAAACGAACGCGAACGACTCGTGATTACGGCTCGTTTTGGTTTGGATGGCCAGCCTCGCGGACAAAGTCTGCAGAACATTGCCTCCCAAATTGGACTGAGCAAAGAGCGGGTCCGTCAGATCGCGATGTCGGCGATTGGAAAGCTGCAGGGGCTCGCCAAATCGGCAGACGTCGTGTCCTAAAACGCGGCCCGCCATTATTCAAGCGGTGAATAGCTGCTGCCCACGTATGGACCACACGACTCGACAATCATCAATGAAGGTTGAAATGAGCGAGTGGTGAAAGTATGACCTATTCACGACTTTGTCAGGCGTTTCGTGAATTTGTTAAATTGGGCTGACTGCCGCCATCACGATTCGCCACAATATCTGAAATGGTGTGTGGGCAACTGGTGATGGTGGGATCTACGAACTTGCACTGCTCTGCCGCTTTGATGATCGCTAGTCTGCTCATCGGGTTAGCGCAACCTGCTGTTGCAGCAGATCCACCAGCAGATGTGGTCGACTTCGAACGCGCCATACAACCAATACTGCACCGTGCTTGTCTCCGCTGCCATGGCCCTGAGAAACAGAAGGCGGATTTTCGAGTCGACCTCCGCCAGATCGCTTTGCACGGCGGTGAGTCCTACGCTCCCAATATCATACCCGGTAAGAGCGATGAGAGCCCACTGATCAAGTTCATTTCGGGGACGGGTGACTTGGTCATGCCACCCGAAGGTGAGCGACTGACGGCGGCTGAGATCGGTACTCTACGAATGTGGATCGACCAGGGGGCGAAATGGCCGGACGCACTGGCAGGAGAAGTAAAAGACAAGCGTGACTGGTGGTCTTTTCGCCCATTGCCGGCAGCGGCCGACATCAAAGTGCGAAATGATCGGCACCCCTCGATCGACGCGTTCATTCAAGACAAGCTCGAAGCGAGCCATCTGAAACTCGCCCCTGAAGCAACGCGCCTGTCATTGATCCGACGTGTGTATTTCGATCTGATCGGGTTGCCGCCGACACCTGAAGAAGCTCAGGCGTTTGTCGCTGATCCCGCGACCAATGCCTATGAGCAGTTGGTCGATCGCCTGCTCGAGTCACCTCGGTATGGTGAACGATGGGCTCGACATTGGATCGACGCTGCTCACATTGCCGAGACGCACGGGAACGATCAGGACCGGATCCGAGAGAACGCGTGGCCCTATCGAGACTACTTGATCCAGTCGCTCAACGCTGACAAACCGTACGCCCGCTTTGTTCAGGAACAGGTCGCGGGGGATGTGTTGTTTCCCGATGATCCTCAGGCGACCGTCGCACTCGGCTTTCTGGCAGCGGGGCCTTGGGACGAAAGTTCGCTGAGGGACATCCGCGAAGACACTTTGGATCGCCAGATTGCCAGGTATCTGGATCGCGACGACATGATCGCGAATGTAATCAACAACGTGACCAGTTTGACGGTGCAATGTGCGCGCTGTCACGATCACAAATTCGATCCGATCTCACAAGCAGATTACTATGCGCTACAGGCGGTCTTTTCCGGCGTGGAGCGAGCGAATCGCACATACGATCCCGACCCAGCGGTGGGCGCAAAACGCCGACACCTCACCGCTCGACGCGGTCAGCTTCAGCAGAAGGGACCGACCCTCGTGGCTGAAATGCTCGCACCTCCAATCCAACAGCAGGTCGCTGACTGGGAGCGCCGACTCGGTTCGCAAGGGGCCGTCTGGCGGCCACTTGATCCGGAGTCGTTCGTGTCATCTGACGGAGCGACCCTGACCAAGCTTTCTGATGGATCCGTGCTGTCGGGAGGGATTCGTCCAGAACGCGACACGATCACCATCATCGCTCCGATCACACTTCCCACGATCACTGCAGTGAAGCTGGAAGTGCTTACGGACGACAGCCTGCCTCATCGCGGACCGGGAAGGCAGGACAACGGTAATCTGCATTTATCGGAATTCGAGGTCTTCGTCGATGACAGCGATTCGCCATTGTCGTTGGTCAATCCGCGAGCCGATTTCGATCAACAGGATTGGGGCATTGCCCGAGCCATCGACAAGGTCGAGCCGACCGCGTGGGGGATCTATCCTCAAGTAGGACGGACTCATGCCGCGGTGTTTGACTTGCACGAACCTCTGGTAGCTACAGCGGCGACCAAGCTGAAGGTCGTGCTGAAACAGCGACATGGCGGAGGACATCTGATTGGCCGCGCACGAGTGATGATTTCTGATGCGGCTCCTCCGGTTCGATTGGATGTCATGCCTGAACCGATCGCGGCAATCCTTTCCACTTCGGCTGAACAACGCAGCGAACAGCAACGAATTGACCTGGCGTTGTTCCAGCAGACGGAAGATGTGGAGCGACAGATTACTCAATTGCCGCCGTCATCGAGAGTCTATTCGGCGGCAGCCGACTTCGAGCCTGAAGGCGGATTGCGTCCACCGCCGGGGCCACGTCCGATTCATGTGCTTCATCGAGGCGACATCAATCATCCGCGCGATGCCGCTGCGCCGGGAACGCTGAGTTGCGTCGTCGGCCTGAAGTCTCGATTCGAGATCGAGGCCACGGCGCCCGAGTCAGAGCGCCGAGCCGCACTCGCACGTTGGCTGACCGATTCGCAGAATGCCCTCACGTGGCGATCCATTGTGAATCGCGTCTGGCATCATCACTTCGGACGTGGCCTGGTCGGAACATTGAATGATTTCGGGCACATGGGTGAAACGCCAACTCATCCCGAATTGCTCGACTGGTTGGCGATTGAATTCCGCGATCATGGACAATCTCTCAAGCAGCTTCATCGCCTGATCGTGACGAGTGCCACCTATCGCCAGACGGTGGGCATCAATTCAGAAGCAGCAGCAGCGGATCCCGATAATCGGCTATTGTCTCGCATGAATCGGACGCGACTGGATGCCGAATGCGTCCGCGATGCTGTGCTGCAAGTGTCGGGACGCCTGGATCTGCGAATGGGAGGGCCATCTGATCGACAATTCGATCTGCAACCGGGAATTCACGTCACACCGAAAGTGGACTACACCAAGTTCAACCTCGATAGCGATCTTGGTCGACGACGCAGCATCTATCGGTTTTTGTTCCGGACACTCCCCGATCCGTTCATGGAAACGCTCGATTGTCCTTCGGGGGATCAGATTACTCCTGCACGCACGAACAGCGTCACAGTTCAGCAGGCGTTGGCGCTTTGGAACGATGTGTTCATCGCCCGCCATTGCGAACATATTGCGAGCCGCATTCAGAACGAGCCCGCTGCCGAACAACTGCGACAACAAGTCGCTCGTGCTTCCGCATTGATCCTGTGCCGAACGGCAACGGAGGCTGAGATCGACGCTCTGGTCGCGTATGCCGAGAAGCACGGTTTGGCGAATGCCTGTCGACTGCTGCTCAATAGCAACGAATTCTTGTTCGTGAACTGAGAGATCGATCGATGAGCCTGCCATCTATCAATTCCGCAACGCCCCGCCGCGACTTCCTATCATCCGTGGCTGGAGGGTTCGGTTCCGTGGCGTTGGCAAACCTGCTCGGTCAGACGCAGACCCTGGCCGATCAACCGCGTCCCGAATTCAATGGGGGATTACATCATCCCGCGAAAGTACGCCGCGTCATTCAGCTCTTCATGAATGGCGGCGCGAGTCAGATGGATCTGTTCGACTACAAGCCCGAATTGTTTCGCCGAGCGGGCGAGAAGTTCGACCCGGGAACAAGCGAACGGGTGGAAGCGGCGACAAGTGCGCCCGGCAATGTGTTGAAGCCGCCGTTCGAACTGCATCAAAAGGGGCAATGCGGCCGTTGGATCAGCGATTTGCTGCCCCACTTGGGAAATCACGTCGATGACATGGCATTCCTGATGGCGATGAAGTCGCGCACGAATGTGCATGGCCCCGGCAGCTACCTGATGAACACCGGTTTCCTGTTGCCCGGTTTTCCCTCCCTCGGGGCTTGGGTCAGCTATGGGCTTGGCAGCCTGACGGAGAATCTGCCGACCTTCGTCGTACTTCCCGATGCTCGCGGCCTGCCCTACAACCAGAAGGGGAATTTCGCCTCGGGTTTTCTGCCGGTGACGCATCAGGGGACGATTATCAACAGTTCGCAGGCCGAGCCGATTGCTGATCTGAAAGCTCCCGCTTCAGCAACATTCATTACTCCGGATGCGGATCGCGACGGGCTCGCACTGCTGCAGCAAATGAATCGCACGCATCTGGCCGCGAACGATCATGATTCCCGATTGGAGGCCAGAATCCGGTCGTATGAACTCGCGGCGAAGATGCAGTTGAGTGCTCCGGAAGCCTTCGACGTCACTCGTGAATCCGAGGCGACTCAAAAGTCGTATGGGCTGGACGAAAAGCCCACAGAAGAGTTTGGCAAGCGGTGCCTGCTGGCTCGTCGACTGATCGAGAGAGGCGTCCGTTTCGTTCAAGTCTGGAGTGGTGCCGGAGGGCCAGCGAATAACTGGGACAATCACAATAGCATTGTCAAAGAACTGGCACCGATGTGTCAGGCGACCGACAAGCCGATTGCGGCGTTGCTGACGGACCTGAAGCAGCGCGGGCTTTTGGAGGATACGCTCGTTCTCTGGAACACAGAATTCGGGCGGATGCCATTCTCGCAGGGAAGTGAAGGTCGGGACCACAACGGTGGTTCATTTGTCGGCTGGATGGTGGGGGCCGGCGTCAAAGGTGGGACATCATACGGCGAAAGCGATCCTTGGGCATGGCGAGCGGTACACGATGTGACCACCACCTATGACTTCCACGCCACGGTCCTGCATCTGCTCGGAATTGACCACGAACGCCTGTCCGTGAAGAACAATGGAGCGAATCGGCGACTGACGGATGTGCATGGCCACGTCGTTCGTGCCGTGTTGGCCTAATTTAAGTGCTCGTGACGAGTTCCGCTGGCAGATTATCCGCGGGAACTTTTTCAGCACCGGCATCGTCTACCGTGTCAGGGCTCTGATTCCGTGACGCGAACGCTATACTTGCGGCATGGTCCCGGACGGCCAGCACATCTTTGATGCAAGGAATGGTTCACATCATGCGGAAGTTCATCGTTCTGGCGAGTTTGTTGTCAACAGTCGTCGCGTCGTGGATGTTGATGGCTGAGGAGGCTGGCAAACCCGTGAATCGAGATCAGTTAAAACAACAGTTTGACGCGGGTAATTTCAAGGTCGCCTACGACGGCTATCGCAAGCTGGCGATTGATCCAAAGACCGAGCCTGGCAAAGTGCCAGGCGATCTTAGCCAGGCCGTGCAGGCACTGCGCAATCTGGGGCGAGTCGACGAATTTGACGAACTTGTCGAAGCATCGATTAAAGCTCATGAAACGAACTGGCGACTGTTGCGACAAGCGGCGGAACAATACCGCAGCATCGAGCAATGGGGCTTCGTCGTTGCCGGAAAATTCTATCGGGGATCTCATCGCGGAGGCGGGAAGTACGTCTCATCAACCGATCGCGATCGCGTGCGAATGTTGCAGTTGCTGCAACAGGCTTTGCCACTCGCCAGTAAAGATGACAATAAGGCCGAGCTCGGTCGCTTCTACCTGGACTTCGTAGCTTCGTTGCAAGGGGTTGAAGCCTGGCGTCTGCAGGCACTGACCGATTTGGCCACATTGCCGGACTATGAAGAAGGACATCAGGGCTTTGGCCGAGGGCGTTTTGGCTGGGGTGGTGGTCATGGCGGCGAAAGCAAAGGGGCTCCCGTTGATGCCGATGGCAATCCCGTCTTTCACCACGTCCCGAAATCATGGGACACGGCAACGTCCGACGGAGAACGCTGGCGCTGGATGCTGTTGCAAGCAGTCGAAGCTGACAATGCTCTGCGTAACGAAGCCGATTCCATCTGGGCGTCGTTCTTGCATAACCAATTTGGCGTCCAGACGATGGCCTGGTTGCGACACGGCAGCGGACGCGATGACGACAAAGATGACAGCGGTCCATTCGCTGTTGATACGCTCAGTGATGACGAAACCATCGCGAAGTTGGCCACCGGCGTGAAGCGATTTAGGTTGCCCGATGAATTTAACAGCCTGAAGATCTTCCAGCAGATCTTTCAACGCAGCGCTGACCAGTACGCGAAGAATGCCGGCGATACGGTGGCGCTGATTTATGAAGATCGCCGCCAGTACTCGAAGGCCGCCATCGCATGGCAGGCCGCCATTGCCAAGTTCAACGATGAAAATCACCGCCAACAGCGACTCGATCAGATCGTCAAGAGCTGGGGTCGATTCGAGAATTTGCAGATGCAGCCCGCAGGTCAGGGTGCCATCATCGATCTGCGATATCGCAACGGAAAGCAGATCGCACTGGAAGCCCAAGCGATCAAGATCGACAAACTGCTGGACGATGTGAAGGCTTACTTGAAGACTGCTCCCGGTCAGCTGGACTGGCAGAAGATTAATGTCCAAGAAGTCGGCTACACACTGGTCACGCAGAATCAGACCCAGTACTTGGGTGAAAAGGTCGCTTCCTGGTCACTCGATCTGAAACCCAAGGCCGACCACTACGACAGTCTGGTCACAATTGCAACGCCCTTGCAAAAAGCCGGGGCTTACCTTGTCACCGGCACGATGAAGGATGGCAACGTCAGCCGAGTGATCGTCTGGCTATCCGACACGGCTCTCGTCCGCAAACCACTCGATGGAAAGTCACTGTACTTCGTCGCCGATTCGGTCTCGGGTCAGCCGGTTGCCAAAGCGAATGTGGAGTTCTTCGGCTGGCGACAAGAACAAGTCGCGCCCGGCAAACCGCAGTGGAAGATCCTGACGACAAATTTTGCCGAGTTCACCGATGCAGACGGTCAGTTGATGCTGCCCTCAAACAAAGTCGGCCACGAGTACCAGTGGCTGATCATGGCGCGCACACCTGAAGGGCGACTGGCCTACAATGGATTCACTCATGCGTTGTGGGGTCAGAAGCACGATCAGGATTACCAGGCGACGCGCGTCTTTACGATCACCGATCGTCCTGTCTATCGCCCCGACCAGACCGTGAAGTTCAAATTCTGGATTGAGAAGTCTCAGTACGACCAACCCGACTCCGCCGCGTACGGCGAGCAGGAGTTTCCGGTCCAAATCAACAACCCACAGGGTGAAAAGGTCTTCGAGAAGACTTTCAAGACCGACAAATTCGGCGGCATCGAAGGCGAGTTTCCGCTGCCGAAGGGAGCGATGCTTGGCAACTACTCATTGATGGTGATGGCCCCGTTCAATTCCGGCGGCAGCTTTCGTGTCGAAGAATACAAGAAGCCCGAGTACGAAGTCGTGATCGATGCACCGTCGGAACCGGTCGCGCTGGGTGAGAAAGTCCCCGCGACAATCAAAGCGAAGTATTTCTTCGGTGCCCCCGTGACTAAGGCTAAGGTGAAGTACAAGGTTCTGCGATCGCCTCACGACAGCCACTGGTATCCCACTGCTCGTTGGGACTGGTTCTACGGCAAGGGTTATTGGTGGTTCGCGTCCGACTACACCTGGTATCCGGGCTGGAACCGCTGGGGATGTGCTCGTCCCCTCGGCTGGTGGATTGGTCGCAACAACGCACCTCCAGAAGTGGTCTCAGAACGGGAAGTCGAAATCGGAGCCGACGGCACGGTCCAAATCGAAATTGATACTTCTGCCGCGAAGCAAGTTCACGGCGACGAGGATCATTCGTACTCCATCACTGCCGAAGTCGTCGATGAATCTCGCCGCACGATCGTCGGGACGGGGACTGTCCTGGTCAGCCGCACGCCGTTCCGTGTCTTCGCGTGGGTCGATCGAGGTCACTACAAGGTCGGCGACGAGGTGCAGGCCAACTTCGATGCCCATACCCTCGATAACAAGCCCGTCAGCGGCAAGGGCGAACTGACACTGTTCAAGGTCACTTACAACGACAAACAACAGCCGGTCGAAGACGCGGTCCAATCATGGAAGCTGGACACTGATGCAGCGGGGCATGCGCGTCAGCAACTGGCTGCCACCAAAGCGGGCCAATACCGGCTCTCCTACAAGGTGACAGACTCCAAAGCCCATGTCATTGAGGGAGGGTACCTGTTTGTCGTTCGCGGCGAAGGATTTGATGGCCGCGAATTTCGGTTTAACGATCTGGAACTGATCACCGACAAGCAAGAGTATGCCGTGGGTGACAAGGTCCGCCTGATGGTGAACACGAATCGAGCCGATGGTTGTGTCGTGCTGTTTCTGCGTCCTTCGAATGGAATCTACCTGCCGCCGAAAATCATTCGCCTGAAGGGGAAGAACACAGTCGAAGAAGTGGCCGTCGTTCAGAAGGACATGCCGAACTTCTTCATCGAAGCGTTCACCATCGCAGAAGGAAAGTACTTCCAGGAGATTCGCGAAGTCGTGGTCCCTCCGGAAAAGCGAGTGATCAACGTCAACGTGGCTCCTTCGCAATCCGAATACAAGCCGGGGGCCGATGCCAAGGTGAAGGTAACGTTGACCGATGCAACGGGCGAGCCATTCGTCGGCTCGACCGTCCTGACGGTTTATGACAAGAGCGTCGAATACATCTCGGGTGGATCGAATGTCCCGGAGATCAAAGAGTTCTTCTGGAAGTGGCGACGGCAGCACTACCCACAACGCGACTGCACGCTGGATCGCGTGTTCTATAACCTACTCAAGAATGGCGAGATTGGGATGGCCGACCTGGGTGCCTTCGGCGGGATGCTGGATGGTGAAGGGGGTTTCGGTGGTGGTGGCGGCGGTGGGGGGATTCCTCGACCGATGATGGCTCGCGGCGCCGCGACCCGGATGCGAGCAATGGCGGCGCCGGGCGCGCCAGAAGCGGCATCGCTGGCAATTGATGCCGCGGCCGATAAGCAGTCCTTCGCACGAGAATCGAAGAACGGGGCCGCGCTTGCTAAGGGAGTCGATGGAGCGGGTGAATCGGACGTTCAAGCTCCTGCGATTCGCTCCAACTTCGCGGATACTGCCTACTGGGCCGGAAGCATCACTACTGACAAGACGGGCACCGCGGAAGTCAGCTTCAAGATGCCAGAAAGCCTGACCGGCTGGAAAGTAAAAACCTGGGCCATGGGCTTGGGAACGAAGGTCGGCCAGGGTGAGGCTGAAGTTACGACCAAGAAGAATCTGTTAGTCCGTCTGCAGGCCCCACGCTTTTTTGTCGAGACGGACGAAGTCGTGATCTCGGCCAATGTGCATAATTACTTCAAAGGTGAAAAATCGCCGCTGGTTTCTATCGAAATCGACGGAGATGCCGTGGAAGTGGCCAGCCGCAATCGCGAACAGCGCGTCATGATTGCACCTGACGGCGAAGTACGCGTGGACTGGCGAGTGCGGGTGAAGTCCGAAGGAATCGCCACGATTACGGTCAAAGCGTTGTCCGATGAAGAATCGGATGCCATGAAAATGTCGTTCCCTGTCTACGTCCACGGGATGCTCAAGACGGAGTCGTTCAGTGGAACCATCCGTCCGGCCGACGCGAAAGGCCAGATCAAGTTTACGGTCCCCGCAGAGCGACGACAGAACGAATCACACCTTGAAGCTCGGTTCTCGCCGACGTTGGCGGGAGCCATGGTTGATGCCCTCCCCTACATGGTCGACTATCCTTATGGCTGCACTGAACAGACCCTCAATCGATTCTTGCCGACAGTGATCACTCAGAAGATCCTGCTGAACATGCACCTCAACCTGAAGGATATTCAGGAAAAGCACACGAACCTGAACGCACAGGAAATTGGTGACGATATCGCCCGCGCCAAGCAGTGGAAGCGGTTTGATCGCAATCCAGTGTTTGACGAAGCCGAAGTTCAGTCGATGGTCAAGGAAAGTCTCGAACGTCTGACCTCCATGCAATGTGCCGACGGTGGTTGGGGTTGGTTCAGCGGTTGGGGCGAACATTCGTGGCCACATACGACGGCGGTCGTCGTCCACGGTCTGCAGGTCGCCAAGGCGAACGATGTCGCTCTCGTCCCTGGTATCCTGGAAAAGGGCGTCGGCTGGCTGAAACGCTATCAGGACGAACAGGTTCAGTGGATCAAGAATTGGGGCAAGAAAGACGATCGACAGAAGCAGTTTGCGGACGCTCTCGACGCGCTGGTCTACATGATCCTGGTCGACGCCGACGTCGCCAATGGCGAAATGAGCGAATTCCTCTATCGCGACCGCACTCAACTTCCGGTCTACGCCAAGGCCCTGTTCGGACTGGCCCTGCACAAACAACAGCAGGCTGACAAGCTGAAGATGGTCCTGGAGAACATCGAGCAGTTCGTCGTTCAGGACGAAGAAAATCAGACTGCCTATTTGAAGTTGCCGAATGATGGCTGGTGGTACTGGTATGGCAGCGACATCGAAGCCAACGCCTATTACTTGAAGTTGCTCTCCAAGACGAATCCGCAAGACGTTCGCGCTTCGCGACTGGTTAAGTATATCTTGAATAACCGCAAGCACGCCACCTACTGGAACAGTACTCGCGATAGTTCACTGTGCATTGAAGCGCTTGCGGACTACATGAAGGCCAGCGGCGAAGATAAACCGGACCTGACGGTGGAGGTCTGGCTCGATGGCAAAAAATACAAGGAAGTGAAGATCGATTCTTCGAACCTGTTCACGTTCGATAACAAGTTCATTCTCGAAGGGGACGCCGTCACCACCGGGGAGCACACGTTTGAGTTCCGTAAACAAGGAACCGGGCCGCTGTACTTCAACGTCTACCAAACCAACTTCACGCTGGAAGACTTCATCAAGAAGGCCGGACTGGAGGTCAAGGTTGAACGCAAGTTCTACAAGCTGACCAAATCCGACAAGAAGATTGATGTGGCCGGGTCAAGCGGCCAGGTGCTCAAGCAGAAGGTCGAAAAGTACGATCGAACGGAACTGCCGAACTTGAGCGAACTCAAGAGTGGCGATCTAGTTGAAATCGAACTCGAGATCGACAGCAAGAACGACTACGAATACCTGTTGTTCGAAGATATGAAGGCAGCAGGCTTCGAGCCCGTGGATGTTCGCAGCGGATACAACGGAAACGAAATGGGAGCGTTCGTCGAATTCCGCGACGAACGGGTCGCTTTCTTCGTCCGACAGTTGATGCGCGGCAAACACAGTCTCAGCTATCGTCTGCGAGCCGAAATCCCTGGCAAGTTCAGCGCGTTGCCAGCCAAGGGCAGTGCGATGTATGCACCGGAGTTAAAGGCGAACAGCGACGAAATGAAGATCGGGATCACAGACTGACATTGGTGTAGCGATGTGGGCCGGTCACTTGACCGGCCCACATTCTTTTGATGCAGTCAGCCGGTTACCTTCAGTTGCTTCCGGAATCCTGAAGGTGTCGTCCCTGTCACCTGCCGAAACGTGATCGACAGTTGGCGGCTATCAGTCAGTCCCGAGCGGTGAGCCACTTCGGGCATTGCCAAATCCGTGGTTGCTATCAGGTGCTTGGCTCGCTAGACATGGGCGCGACGGATCTCCTGCAGGATGCTGCGCTGCAGCCATTTTCGGAAACGCCGCTCCAATGCTCGCCGCGCGATCGGAACGGCCCGCAGGATATCGTCAACCTTAAACGGACGATGAGCTTGATCGGCGATGAAACGCACTGCTGCCGCAACATAAGGATCAGGAACAGCCTGCAAATTGGAGGATTGTCGAATCGCCACACCAGCCGGAGGCAGCACCAGCGTCTTCTCGGCTGGCGGACTGCCCGTTCGTAGCCACTCATCCAATATCCGCGCTGCCTCGAAACCGATTCGCTCGGCCGGAAGTCGTACGCTGGAGAGCGATGGGCGTGAGAGTTCACAGAGCAGATCATCATCATCCGCACCGACGATCGCGACTTGATCAGGGACAATCAACTGCAGTTGATGACAATACTCGGCGATCTGAGCTCCCTGCGTATCATGACTCGCCACAATACCGATCGGCTTCGGAAGGTCACGCAGCCAAGTCAACAGCGGCTCATTCCATCGCCACACTCCCGTCGGATCTTCGAGACGCCGATTCTGTTCATAGAAGGAGTGGACGGTCGTTCCAATCCCGGCGGCGATCTCTCGCAGCCCGCGTTCTCGCTCGACTGAAAACTCGTGACTGCGGTATCCGACGAATGCGAGATGGCGCAGCCCGTTCGACACCAGATGTCTGCCCGCTTGCCGCCCCACTTCGACATGATCGCTGACGACTCGCGGAAACGGCAGATCAGGCAAGACTCCCGAAACATTGATGACCGGACGCTTCAGTGATCGCAGCTTCAGCCCCAGCGGGCGATGGAAGATGTGTGCAATGTAGCCGTGGCAGCGAAGTGACTTGACCAGTTCCAGGGCCTTGGGGTCGGCGGCGATCGGGGTAAATAGCCATTCCGGACGATCGCTGGCAAAGGTTTTGATCCCCCGCAGGATTTGTCGATAGAATGACAGGGAATGCTCCATGACCAAGCCAATGCGGATGAAAGGAGCAGCCATTCGATTGATCGGTCCGTTTTCAGAGTGTCGCAAAACGACAAAAGATTTCCGCATTATCGCCTCGTATCTATGAGAATGCCAAGATCAAATAGTACACATGCCGTGATCTTGGCAGTTGCCGGTTTTCAGATGGAGTCAACCTACGTGTGCTCGCGAGTTCGTTATTTGCTGCTGATCGCCGCGACGATAATCGCGACCGATGCCATCGCGGCCGATCCGATGGCGGCAAAGTTCTTTCGCGGAATCAATTTGCATGGGCCCGCGGTCACGATCGACGGCAATCAATGGGAGGCGGGAGATACGCCGAACTTGCGTTGCAACGGAAATGCATTCGACAACCAATCGGTCACTTTGAAGCCAGGGACCGATCCTGAAAGAGCGAAGATGATTCGCAGCAGCCGATGGGGACACGAGATCAATGTTGATCTGCCAAATATTCCTGCGGGCGACTACCAGGTCTGCCTCTACGTGTGGGAAGACAACGACTCGACGACGTTCTCGGTGCTGGTGAATGACCGCAAGGTGTTGGATCGCTTTGCCAGTGGACCGGGTGGCTCATGGAAGCGTCTGGGGCCTTGGCGAGCTCGCCCGGTCAATGGCGTGATCCGTGTTTCCGCACGCGGCGGCGATGCGAATCTTTCCGGAGTTGAAGTCTGGACCGGCTCAGGGCCACTCCCGAATCCGCTGGAATCCGCGTTCAACTCGCAGCTCACCGACGAGGAACTCGCCTTTTTCGAAAACAAGATTCGTCCCGTGCTGATAAAGTACTGCTATGAATGCCACAGTCAGGAATCCAAAGAGTTGGGCGGCAATCTGCTGGTCGATTCGCGTCCGGGACTCATCAAAGGAGGTGACACCGAGCCACCGATTGTTCCCGGCGACCCCAATAGCAGCTTGCTAATTCGAGCTATCCGGCAAACTGACCCCGACTTGAAGATGCCGCCCGACGGAACACTCGCCGCCCACGAAATTGCTGCTCTCGAGCGCTGGGTGAGCATCCGCGCCCCCGATCCGCGAACAAGCGATACAGTCGCAATCAGAAAGCCCAAATCATCGATCGATTGGGACAAGGCTCGCGATTTCTGGTCGCTGAAGCCGCTTGTTCCGCCGCCGGTGCCATTAGTGAAGGACAAGACATGGGCCGCCAATGACATCGATCGGTTCGTGCTCGCAAAGAACGAAGGCGCAGGACTTCAACCTGCTCCCGACGCAGACAGGCCGGCATTGTTGAGACGAGTCACCTACGACTTGATCGGTTTGCCGCCAACGCCTGATGAGATCACCGCTTTTGAAGCCGACACCGCACCTGACGCATTCCCAAAGGTTGTGGAGAGACTGCTGCAGTCGAAACAGTACGGTGAGCGATGGGGACGGCATTGGCTCGACGTAGTTCGGTATTCGGACTCGGCCGGCGATAACTCCGACTTTCCGATTCCGCAGATGTACCGCTATCGCAATTGGGTGATCGACGCGTTCAATCGTGATCTCCCATACGATCAGTTTGTCCGAGAACAATTGGCAGGCGACTTACTGGGAGGAACGCCTGAGGAATCGCGCGAGCGACTCATCGCGACGGGCTACATCGCGAATGCGCGCAGATTCGGTTCGCGCGTCGATGACTATCCCCAGCATCTGACGATCGAAGAGACGATCGTTATTCTCGGTCGAACGTTTCTCGGCACGACAATGAATTGCGCGCGATGCCACAACCACAAGTTCGACCCCCTGACGGCCGACGACTACTACGGTCTGTACGGCATCTTCAGCAGCACGCGTTATCCGTGGCCGGGCATTGAACTCGAGCAAAAGCAACGAGATCTAATCCCGCTGATTCCGGAAGCGGAAGCGGAGCGAATCAATAGAGCGCGCAAACAGAAGCAAATGGAACTCGATGCGCAAGTGCAGCATCTTGAGGCAGAGCATAAGTCAGCCCCCGAAGATCGCCGGAACGAGTTGAAGAAGCAGATCGACGAAGCCCTCAAGAAGGCTCAACAGCATGCGAATTCACCAGTGCCGTATGAGTTGGCTTACGCTGTCGCCGAGAGTTCCAAGATCGAAGATGCGGCGATTCAGCAAAAGGGTGACCCCGCCAAGCTTGGTGCGATTGTTCCTCGGCATTTTCTGACGGTACTTAATGGAGCCAGACTGCCAGACGAGGACCGGTCGAGCGGACGCCTCCAGCTCGCCAACTGGATCGTCGAACCGAGCAATCCGCTTACCGCGCGAGTCATGGTCAATCGCATCTGGCTGTATCACTTTGGAAAGGGATTGGTAGCGACGCCCAATGATTTTGGTCGCCAGGGGAAGGCACCGGCAAACCCTGAACTCTTGGATCACTTGGCGACACAGTTCATGGCGAATAGCTGGTCGATCAAGTCCATGCACCGACAAATCGTGTTGTCGAGAACTTACCGCCTATCGGGACAACGCGATGAGCGTGCACAGGAGCTTGACCCCACAAATGAGCTGCTTTCAGCGTTCCCTCGCAATCGACTAGATGCGGAATCGATTCGCGACACTATGCTGCAACTGGGCGGTCAACTCGACTCCTCGCCAGGTGGCCCACACCCCTTTCCGCCTCAATCGGAGTGGAAGTTCACGCAGCACAACCCATTTAAGGCCGTCTACGAAAGCAATCGCCGCAGCGTCTACCTGATGACGCAGCGAATTCAGCGACATCCCTATCTCGCGATTTTTGACGGCCCCGATCCTTCCACCAGTACGCCGCTGCGTTTGAACAGCACGACTCCGTTGCAAGCGCTGTATTTGCTGAATGATGCATTCGTACACCAGCAAGCAGCTGGCTTGGAAAAGCGAATTCGAACGGAACGATCAACAACGCCCGAACGACTCGACTTGGCTTACTTGCTCATTCTTGGCCGCAAGCCGAGTACCGAAGACAGCGAAGCGGCAGCCCGATTCTTAACAGACGTACAGCAACAACTTGCCTCGGCGAAAGTTTCGGACGAACAGACAGAATCACAAAGTTGGCAGGCCCTGATTCGAGCGATGTTCCGCCTGAACGAGTTTGTCTACATCGACTGAATAGCAACGTCTTTTCCGTAGTGTGACGATTCCGTCGCACAGAGGATTGAATGCCATGAATCATCCAATCGGCCGTCGGCATCTGCTGCGAAGTCTGGCAGCGGGATCGATGTTGATGCCCGGGTTGCTGTCGGAATTGCTGGCGGAGTCGGCGCCGCTGCAGGCGGATCCACTCTCACCAAAGCAAACGCACTTCCCGGCCAAAGCGAAACGGGTGATCTTCATCTTCTCCAATGGTGGCGTGTCCCACATGGACAGCTTCGACTTCAAACCGAAGCTGTTCGCCGCCGATGGCAAGACGATGGGAATCGGTGGTGGACTTTCGAACCAGCAGAAAGTCCTGCTGAAGCCGCTGTGGCAGTTCAAACCCGGCGGACAGTGCGGAACACTGGTCAGCGACTTGTTTCCCCACCTGCGGGATCGCATGGACGATGTCTGCCTGATCAAGTCGATGAAGTCCGACGACAATGAGCACTACCAGGCCACATTAGCCATCCACACGGGTTCATTCTTCTTCTCGCGGCCAAGCATCGGTTCCTGGGTCAGCTACGGCTTGGGGACGATGAATCAGAATATGCCGTCGTTCATGGTCTTAGCCCAGCAACTGCCCTACGCGGGAACCCAGGTCTACGCCAACGACTTTCTGCCAGCCTATCATCAAGGGGTTCGTGTCGTTCCGGGAGCGACTCCGATCGCTGATCTCGACCGACGGACACCGCAGTCGGAAGTCCAGCAGGCGGAACTCAGCTTTGCCCAAGGATTGAACCGTCGCCATGCGGCCAGCCGCGGAAACGATCAGGAACTGGAGGCTCGCATCCGGACTTTTGAGACCGCGTACCACATGCAGACAGAAGCTCGCGAGGCCTTCGATGTTTCCAGTGAGACGCGAGAGACGATGGACATGTACGGCCACAAACCCGATCAGCCAGCGGGCTTTGCCTGGAAATGCCTGGTCGCACGGCGGCTCGCGGAACGCGGCGTACGATTCATCGAGTTGATCGACGGAAGTTCCAGTGACAACTGGGATCAGCATGGCAACATGGCTGATCATGCCAGCCACGCGAAGGCAATCGATCAGCCGATTGCGGGCTTGCTGAAGGATCTGAAGCAACGCGGCATGCTCGAAGATACATTGGTTGTTTGGACCACAGAATTTGGCCGGACGCCGGGTGTGGACGGCGATAAGGGTCGCGGACATCACAGCGCCTGCTTCTCATCCTGGATGGCGGGCGGCGGCGTCAAGGGGGGCACGAGCTACGGAAGTACCGACGAACTGGGCGCCACCGTTGCAGAGAATCGTGTCCACGTGCATGACTTCCACGCCACGATCCTGCACTTACTGGGGATCGATCATACGCGGCTGACGTATCGCCACGGTGGTCGTGACTATCGCCTGACGGATGTCGCTGGCAATGTCGTCAAAGACATCATCGTGTAGCTGTCACGATTCATTATTCGGCGGCGCGACAGCGGCTATTTGCGATGCGTAGTGATGCACCTTCCGGATCGCTTCCACGACTTGCTGGATCGCGGAACTGTCTTGCAGCAACACCGGATGATGAAGCGTGACGATCTCCCGGTCCGCGCGAGTTGCCTCTGTCAATTCTCCAACAGCACGAAACCGTCGCGATCCATGAATCAGGTGATTGCTACGGAAGCCCGCGTCCATCGCGATTCCTTCCGCTCGCAGCGCCGAGACGAAGTGTTCTCGCGATAATCCAAAGCG
>CBIHQO010000008.1:0-25072 GCA_966211735.1 uncultured Schlesneria sp. | reverse complement strand
AGCTCATGAGCCAGATTGCAGCCGAGGGCAGGGTGCTTGATCGAGCCCGAGGGAATGTAACCAGTATGCATCTGATAGACCGCTCGATCGTGTTGACCTTCCTTGTTGGTCATCGATCGAATGACCGCGATGTCCTGCATCTGCTTGGCGGTCTCTTCCCAGCCTTCGGCGATTTGAATGCCCGGCGCGGCCGTGCTGATCGCTTTGGTTGGCCCGCCACTCTCGGTGCCGGGCTTGGGGTCGAAGGTCTCTAGCTGAGACGGCCCGCCCTGCATGAACAGCAGGATCATCGCTCGACCTTGCTTACGCAGATCGGCCGCTTGAGCGGACATCACATCGCGAAAGTTGAACGCCCCCGCTGCGGCGGCAGCCGATGTTCCATAGAGGAACCCTCGCCGAGAAACGGATTGCCGATGGAGCGTGACGTCTTCGTGCCAGGAGAATGCAGACATGAACAGAACTCCGATCAATCATCGTTTGGAGAGGAACTCGCTGGAGTTCAGCAGACTCCACATCAGGTCTTCATAGGCTTCGCCGCGCTGACCGACATCCTTGATGTAGGTCTGGCAGATCTCGATCTCGTGCTTCGACGGTTCGCGAGCCAGCACCAGCAGGTAGAGCTCGCTCAGCGCATCGCTTTCACGTTTGTTTTCACGCAGGATCTTACCGAGTCGTGTGTTGTTGTTGGCTGTGAGGGCCGCTCGCAGCGCGTTGGAGTTCATCAGGTACAGAGACTGCGGCACGTTGCCGGTGATATCGTCCTTCGGGACCGAGGGGTCGACACCGAACAGGAAGTCAAACTGGAAACGAGGTCCGCGTTGATAGGCACGCGGTCCCCCCATCGCATCGCGCCCTTCATTAGAGTCTTCGTTGATACCCAGGACTTGGAACAACGAGTTGAACACCAGGTCCGCTCGCAGTCGTGTTGGTGTGACCGCAGCAAAGGGAAGGGCATCCTCGGCGACGGGCTTCGCGGCCACTTTGCGCTGATAGGTCTGCGTCATTGCGATCGTTCGCACCAGCCAGCGGATATCGTGGTCGTTGGAGACGAAGCCTTCCGCGAGTGCATCGATCGCTTCGGGGAACCGGGCTGTTCGTGTTGGTCCCATGTCGTCGATCGGCATGTAGAACCCTTCGCCCAGGAACTCGGCCCAGATCCGGTTGACGATGGCTCGTGCGAACCACGGGTTTTTGCGAGACGTGAAAGATTTTGCAACGGCGGCTCGCCGCCCTTCGTCCGAGAGGCCTTGTCCTGGAGACGACTCATCGACAAAGAACTTGGGCTGGATCAGTTTCCCTTTGGAGGCGGGGTCATTCAGGTCAGGCATGTAGTGTTCGGTGGAACCTCGTCGAGCCTGATTCGGAACAGGCATCGATTTGATTTCTTCAGCGGTGAGGGCATCGTCTTTGTTGCTGTCACCTTGCTCGAAGAGGCGATCCACCAACTGTGCGGGAATGCCACCACCGGGCAACATCGACGCACGACTTCGCATCTCTTCCTTGGTGATCTTGCCGTCGCCATTGCGGTCGTTGAATCTGACGAACTGCTCGGGGTTCTCGCGCATGAAGTCGCCGCGTCCGCGGTCCGTGTTGACCGAAGCAATTTCGAAAGTGAGCGGTTGCTGAGTCTGCCGAACAGCGATGCGCGGGAAGTACGCGGCCAGTTGGTGAAACTGATCTCGTTTCCAGACATCCGAGGGATGATCGTGGCAGTTCGCGCATTGCATCTGGATCCCGAGAAAAATGCGGCAGGCTTCGGCGGCGATTTCTTCCGATTGACCACCCTGTGCGATCAGCAGCGCGGTCTCGGGATGTTCGCGCACATCACCGGTCGCGGTGAGCATCGCGGTCACGATCCGATCCCAACCGACTCCGGAATTCAGCCTAAGCGCCATCCATCTTTCAAAGTCGGCTTGAGCGATTCGAGCCCGAATGTCGGTGGCGGGCATGTAGACCACGTCGCGCCAGTAGCGAGCCCAATTCTTTCCATACTCGGGTGATCGCAACAGGTGCTCGATCAGGACTTCGCGTTTGTCGGTAGCGGGGTCGAGTGAAAAGATCGTGACATCGCGCGGCGAAGGGAGTTGGCCTGTGATATCGAGGGTGGTTCGTCGTAGAAAATCAGCATCGTTACAACGGTCTACCGGAGTGACTCCGCTGTGGCGGAGATCGCGCAGGATCAATCGGTCGACTTCCGCAGCGACTGTATTGGAATCAGCCGGTGCCGACGAAGAGCTTGACGTCGCTCGATTGTCGGTTGCACTGGCTACGGCAGTGATACCGTAAGTCGACGTCAGGACCAGGCCAAACAAGAACCATCGACTTCGCACGATCATTGCCGACTCCTTGGAGTCACAGAGGTCCGCACCGACATCATCCGAAAGGGGCTGTCCGTGATGGCCCAGATGATACTTTAAACCCCTGCATCCACCAAAAGGTTTCGATAGTGAGGTGGCCCTACAGGAAAAGTTAAGGTAATCGCGGAACTCCACGTCACATCCGGTCTGGCTGCGTTGCGGGAATGGCCTCCCCGACCGTAAACTTTCAGGGAATCCATACATACTTCCGATTTCCGCTGTGTCGCCGAACTGCGCTCGCTCTCCTCAACGTCCGGCAACAGCCTGTAAATCCCGAAAGCGACTTCTATGCCCGTCAAGGTTCGCTGCTCGAGCTGCGACAAAGTATTAACTGTTCCCGACGCCGCACGTGGCAAGGCGGTCAAATGCCCACAATGCGATACTAAAATCGCCGTGCCGGCTGGCGACGCTGATGATTCCAAAGTCATCAAGCCGAAGAAGAAACCCGCTGCTGCGGCCGCGAAACCGAAGAAGCACGTCGATTCCGAAGACGCCCTGATGGCGCTCGATCTGCGCCGAGCCGAAGACACGAATGCCCGCATCTGTTCGAAGTGCGGCTATGACATGTCTGAGATGGACGAAGAAGAGACGGAATGTCCCAAGTGTGGCTTCGATATCGAATCGGGGGGCTTGGGCGTCAAGGCGAAAAAGCGAGCCCTGCGTGGCCCGGATCCGGCAGACTTCTATCCGGGGCTGGCCAAGAATGCCGGTAAGTTTGTCGGCAAGAACTTCGTGCTCGGCTGGCGGACCGATGCCTATACGCTGGTCTGCCTGCTCATTTCGCTGTTCTGTGCGTTCATGTATCTGTGGATCTCGGCCTGGCCGCCGCGGGCGTTTTTCGCGCTGTGCTTCTGTGTCTCGTTCCTGGTGATCCCGGGTTGGCTATGGTACCTGGATACCGAAGTCATCAAGCTGACTTTGGAGCGCAAAGATAAATTCAAGAAGCTCAATTTCGATTTCTTCCTGGCCAGTTCCAAGGGGGTGATCGGTGTTGCCTGGGCCCTGGTCGGGGCCGGGCCCATTTTGCTGCTGCCCGCCTTGTTGGGCTATTACCTGGTTCACTACAGCGGGCAGCCCGAATGGGTGATGGCCGTCTGCATCGGCATCGGCCTGCTGCCTGTCGTCTGGATGCTGCCGATTACGATGTCTCACATGACGATGCCCATTTCCGTCCCGGCCTGGATGTTCTGGAAAGTCGTTCAATACTGGGGCCGAACCCTGGGGGGTTGTTCGATCTGGCTGTTGTGGCTTCTGGTGACCAACATTCCCAACTTCGCCGCGATCGGTGTGATCGCCGGGGTGTGGGGCAACGACATTCAAAACATCGTGCAGACGATGGAATCGAATGCGGATATCAATCGCCAACTGCTGGCTGCAGAGAACGCCCCGAAGGGAAAGAACGCCAAGCCTGTCGACATCACCGCGATCGGCAAGCCTGTCGATGTCGACTTCAAACCGCTGATCGGCCCGGTGATCGTACTGGCGGTCATGTGCCTGCCGATCGGCTTCATCGCCCTGTTCAACATGCGCATCAACGGCCTGTTCACGTATTACTTCAGAGAGCGATTGGAACTGGTGGATAAGGCCAAGGAATACAAGTACATCGCGAAAGCACGCCGCGATCCCGATGACGATGAGGATGCGCCACGGACGCTGCAGCAGGATGCGATCGAAGGTGCGGTCGCGACAGTCGTTTGTAGTTTGGTCGGGGTGATCGGCGGAATGCTGTATGGTGCCCTGCAAGGTAAGCCGATGATGGCCTCGATCCTCATCGGTGGAATGTATGGTTCGTACTTTGCCATGGCGATCGCCCAAATCAACCTGATCGTCGCCGCGTTCAAAGAAAAGATCTGGTGGGGATTAATCGTCTGGTTCGTTCCCTTAGGTTCTGTGGTCTTCATCATTCAGCATTGGGTGGTTGCCCGAAAGATCGCATTCCAACTGATCACTGCCATCGTGCTGTTAATGATCTTCGTGATCGCTGTCACGGTCACCGTTGTGGCGGACGTTGCCGCTGGCGCAGCGCCTGGAGTTTAATAAGCATCTCGATCGACCAAAGCCTGCGGTGGTGAGATCAAAAGCAGGAGACGCGGCGACGTCTTTTTGCATCAGGCACTGGTTGTCCGACGCGGCCTGCTCGTGGGCCGCCTTCCCGCTACTTGCGTTCGTCGACAGTAACCTCTTCCAGGATCTGCCACTCCCCGCAGGCGGCAACGCGCAGGTCATCTAAGGCCACGTCGACTTCTTCCCCTTCATCACGAGGAGTGAAGTAGACGATGCCAGCCACTTCGCCCTCGCGATTTCGCCAGGCCCCATTCTCAAATTTCGTATCCGAAATCTTGTTTGCGGGAGACCAGCCAATGGGATGGCACCAATGAGCGCCGACCATGGGTGACTGATGCCCGATCTTGATGCGGACCGCTGCCATGATTCACCTCGCCGAAAAAAGTTGTGAATGGAAAACCGACGTGGCTGCCGTCCTGGGGCCGATGATCTTTCCGAGACGCCGTTGTCAAATCATCTCGGGCGGAGGCAAGGAAGGTGCTGAAACATTGCCTCCAGATATCGAGCTGCCGAAGACAGCCTGACGCACCTGATCTTTGTGGAAGCCACGTCGGTTGTAAGATTGATGCAGGTTCATTAACGGGTCGCTGAGTTGATCGCCTGTCGAGTCGAACCGCTGCCCGCCGCCGAGAAGTTCGCGAAGTCGCCGCGACAGGCTTTCAAAGCAACTCGTTCTGAGTCGATTTCCTGAGCTGTGCGGATTCCGAAGCTTCTGAGCACGGGAAGTGGTGGACACCAGCCTTGAAGGGCATGCTGCAGGAAGAAACCCTGAACGACCGCCGACAGGAAGAACCACCGCTTGTTCTTGGTGATGCCCAAGCCAATCCCGGTGAGGGTCAGGATGGGTGCCATGGTCTCCAGGCAACGCTCGATATCCCATTCCGCATCGAGTTCGTTCAATCGCCGAGTGATCGCCTGTGCGCCCATTCGGCCATAATGTTCGATATTCGCTTCAGTCTGGCGACGAATCCGAGCGTTCGTTGCTTCGCAAGTATTGTCGGCGACTCGATCTGCAGTCTTCGTCAGCATTTTGAAATCCTCCCCAACCAGAATGCGAATGTCATTCTCTGAGACAGTTCGTGGAACCTTATTTCGAGAACGTTACCAGTTGGTGCGGCATTTTCTGTTCCAACCGTTCCGGTCGTAACTTCCCGTGAATCACGATCCCGCAGTGTTAGTTTCTAGTTCGCTTTGCTTTGCGAAGGATCAAGCGGTGCCATTTATGATCAGCGTGCAGATGATTGTGTGGGATGTCGGGTGTTGGAGAATTGGTGGGGTGCCACAATTTTGGAGTCTCGTCCCCCTAGTGCAAAGGCCCGCCTCCACCGAGATGAACTCGGTGGGGGTCGTCGAGGTTGAGAAAACTGATTCTCGACCCCCTTCGAGCTTGTCTCGATGGAGGCGGGCCTCTGCACTACGCCAACAAACATCAGATTGAAGGAGCCACTAGATGGGCCTCGTGGAATACAAACGCAAACGGCACTTCACCGAGACACCTGAACCGCGCGGCGTGCAGAACACGGTGAGCGGTTCGCAGTACGTCATCCAGAAGCATGATGCCAGCCATCTGCACTACGACTTCCGTCTGGAACTGGATGGCGTCCTCAAGAGTTGGGCCGTCCCGAAGGGACCCAGTCTGGATCCGTCGACCAAGCGACTGGCTGTGCAGGTGGAAGATCATCCCGTCGCCTACGGCGGCTTCGAAGGAATCATTCCCGCGGGTCAATATGGCGGCGGCACTGTGATGCTGTGGGATACAGGAACCTGGGAACCGATCGGCGATGCTGAGGCCGGGTTGCGCACGGGGAAACTGAAGTTCATCCTGCACGGCGAGAAACTGCGCGGTGGCTGGACGTTGGTTCGCACTCGCAGCGTCAAATCGAGTGATAAGCCGCAATGGCTGCTGATCAAAGAACGCGATGACGAAGCCGACAGCACTCAAGATATTCTCGAAGAACAACCACTCAGCGTCGCTTCCGGCCGCGATCTCAGTGGCATCGCCTCGTCCAAGGAACGTGTCTGGGAATCCAAAGATAAAAAGGGAGAAGCGAACGCCGCAGCGGCTTCACCGATCGTGAATGCGACGAGACGCAAGGCGGCCAAGGCGAAGGACGCCGCCGTTGCTGAAAACACAGTCGGCGTCAAGCAGCCAATGCCGAAGAGGACTGAAGTCCAACTGGCGACGTTGACCGAGAAGCCTCCCGAAGGAGATGAATGGCTGCATGAGATCAAGTTTGACGGCTATCGCATGATCTGCCGGATCGACAACGGCAAGATCACGTTCACCAGCCGCAACCAACTGGATTGGACGGATCGCCTGAGCGGACTCGTGAAAGCGGCGGGTCGTATTAAGGCGAAGCAGGCGATTCTTGATGGTGAGGTCGTGATCTTTCAGCCAGACGGAACAACAGACTTTCAATCGTTGCAGAACGCGTTCCGGGAAGGTCGCAGCGATGACATGAAGTATATCGTGTTTGATCTGCTCTATCTTGATGGTCGCAGCTTGACTGAGCTACCCCTCGAAGAACGTAAACGCCAACTGCAGACGCTGCTCAAGGAGTCCGGTGCCAACAAGGCGCTTCAGTACTCAGAACATGTCGATGGCCGTGGTGATGAGTTCAAGCAGCAGGCCTGTCGTCTGCATCTGGAAGGGATGGTCTGCAAGCGGCGAGACCAGCCCTATCGGCCCGGGCGAAGCTATGACTGGCTGAAGGTGAAGTGTCTGCATAAAGACGAATTCGTGATCGGCGGCTACACGGATCCCAGCGGCACCAGATCAGGATTCGGTGCGTTGCTCGTCGGCTATCATGACGAGCAAGGTGACTTGCATTACGCTGGAAAGGTGGGGACTGGATTCAACGAGCAAGTTCTGGAAGAGCTTTCCAATCGGCTTGAGAAGCTGGAACAGGCGAAGTCCCCGTTCGTCGATCTGACAGAGAAGAAGGGAGATGTCCGCACCGCCCACTGGATCAAGCCGGAACTGGTTGGTCAGTTCAGCTACGGCAGCCGGACGCGCGAAGGCCGACTGCGGCATGCCTCTTTTCAGGGCTTGCGAGAAGACAAGCCCGCCGAGGACGTAACGCTCGATGAGCCGACCCCGATCGCAACGGCCACGAAACGTGCCGGCAAGTCGGCGACAGCCAAGAAAGGGACGAAGAAAGTGAAGCGATCCCCGGCGAGCAAGAAGATCACAGCGGCGACTGAGAAGGCTTCGCTCGAAGAGGCCGATACGTTCGAAGGAGTACGGCTGACGCATCCCGAAAAGGTGCTGTATCCCGAGGACAAGATCACGAAGCTCGAACTGGCCGAGTACTATCGTGACATTGCCGACTGGCTGTTACCTCATCTTGTTCATCGGCCGGTGGTGTTGGTCCGTTGTCCCGACGGGCAGGGGAAGGAAACCTTCTATCAGAAGCACCCAGGGGTGGGGAGTCCTGCCAACCTGAGACAGATCCCGATCAAAGAGAAGCTGAAAACCGGAAACTATCTGCTGGTCGACGATGCGCCGGGGTTGATCTCGCTCGCTCAAGTGAGCGCTCTCGAACTGCATGCGTGGGGCTCGCGCGAAGACAAGTTGGAACTGCCGGACCGACTGATCTTTGACCTGGATCCTGCTCCCGATGTTCCGTGGGGTCAGGTGATCGACAGCGCGAAGCAGGTGAAGCAGTTTCTCGAGGAACTGGGCCTGCGCAGCTTCGTGAAGACGACAGGCGGCAAGGGTCTGCATCTGGTCGTCCCCATTGAGCGACGACACGATTGGGACGAGGCGAAGGCGTTCTGCAAGCAAGTCGCCGAGTCGATCGAAACGGCCGCGCCCGGCAGATACACCTCCAACATGTCGAAGGCGGCGCGTCCAAAGCGGATCTTTATCGACTACCTGAGAAACGGACGCGGCTCGACTGCAGTGATTCCCTATTCGCCACGGGCTCGCACAGGGGCTCCGGTCTCGACGCCACTGGCCTGGGAGGAGCTGAGCGAGAAGATGCACTCGGATCACTTCACGATCCGCAACGTCCTACGACGGCTCGCTTCGATCAAACGCGATCCGTGGGAAGAACTGAGTTCGACTCGCCAGAGCCTGACGCAGCCGATCAAGAAACTGAAATCACTGACCCAAGGTTGACCGACTACGGTCACATGCAGGAGAGAGCGAAATGGCGAAGAAAGCAGCCGCAGTCAAGCCAGTCGGCGAACGTGCCAGTTGGAAAGGTCAGTTGAATTTCGGACTGGTTTCCTTCGCGGTCGAGGCGTTCAACGCACTCAACCGGCAAAAGAGCGATGTCCATTTCCATCAACTCCACGCCAAGTGCCATAGCCGCATTCATTATCAGAAGGTCTGCCCAAACCACGGTGAGGTCCCCAACGACGAAATTGTGTCCGGGTACGAAGTGAGCAAAGGGAAGTACGTCGAGTTCGATCCCGAGGAACTCGACAAGCTGCGCACGGACAGCGAGAAGGCTTTGAACATCGACGCCTTCATCCCGCCCGAGACCATCGATCCGCTCTATTTCGACGGCCGCATGTACTACCTGCTGCCAGCCAATACCGGTTCGCACGAAGCATTCAGCGTCGTCGTCAGCGCCATGGAAAAAGAAGGCCAATACGGCGTTGGTCGCATCGTGATGTCCGGCAAAGATCAAATCGTCCTCCTGCGCCCGATGGACGGCCTGCTGCACATGGCGATGTTGAATTACTCCGCCGAGATCCGACCCGCGACCGAGATGAAAGTGACCAAGGCCAAAGCGGGCAAAGACCAAGCCAAGCAACTCAAGATCGCTCAGTCACTGATCCAGCAATGGACCGACGACAAATTCGATTTCGCGCAATACAAAGACGACTACAAGCAGCGAGTCGAAAAGCTGATCGCCTCCAAAGTCAAAGGCCGCAAGATCGAAGCCCCTAAAGAAGAGGCCGAAGAACCGGTCACGCTGAACTTGATGGAAGCACTGCAGAAGAGCCTGGCGAAATCGGGTGCTCCGAAAAAGAAGAGTTCGACGTCGCGAAAGTCCCGTTCTGCGTGATGGGGATATGATTCCAATTCGTCGCGGGGTGCCTGGGGTCGAGTGTTTCACTCGCCCCCAGCGAGTGCTGCACGGATGTCGTATTCGAATCGCCTGTGAGCGACGAAGCGTCGACCACAGCCACCCCGCCGCATTGACAGCACCGATTGTCGAACCCATCATTTCTTCGTGTCATGGCAAAAGAATTAGTTGTTTCTTTGCAGGATTGTTCCACCGACTCCTCTGAGTAGTGGTGCAATTAATGAACTCGATATGCATCCAAGACCAATCGTCAAATTAATATCTCTGGTGGTTTGGCGGTTTGTTGTTGTCGCCTGTTGCACACTTGCCTCGGTGTCTGTCGCCGAAGACAAACCGATCAAGAGTGCGGTTCCCGTCGCTGCTCGGCAGACCGAAGTCCGCAAGCTGATTGACGACACCTTTGAAGTATCCAAAGCAAATACGCCCGCCAAGAAACAAGCGGTCGCTCAAAGGTTGATGGAAATGGTTGTCGATCCGACCACCGCGCCTGAAGAGTTGTATGTGGCACTGCAGATGGTTTTCGTCCTGCAGCGAGAATTGGGGGATTTTACGGCCTACTTAACGGCGGTGGAGAAACTCACAGACTCATTCGATTTAGATGCGACATCAGAGAAGGCCGCTCGCATCACCGATTTTCTAATCGCCTGCAAGTCGTCAACGACGCTCGAGCCCGCAGTTGGCGAAATTATCGTGATGGTTGAACATGCTGCCCGCGACAACCAATTTCGGCAGGCCAACGACTTACTGACCACTGCTGAAAGGCATGCAAAGCGTGTTTCAGCGACGAAGTTAGCAAAAGGATTGAGCGAGCTTCGCGGTGTCGTTCGCGGGCGTGAGCAGGCATTCGCGTTGCTGACATCAGCACAGAAGACTCTTGCCGATAAGCCCGATGACCCGAAGGCCAATCTGGCGGTTGGGCTGTGGTTCGCTGTCTACGAGTCGAACTGGGAGCAAGCTCTGCCGAAGTTGAAACAGGGAAGTGATGCCAAATGGAAGGTGGCGGCAGAGAGGGATTCCATGGCCATTGAAGATGTTGAATCCCAACTGTCAGCAGCGGATGCGTGGTGGGAAGTATCACAAGTTGCAATCGGTGCCGCGAAAAGTGCGGCTCAGGGGCGCGCTTATCAATGGTACGAAAGTTGTCTACCCAACGTCAAAACAGCATTGACGAAGGCTCGAGTCTCCAAGCGGATCGAGGAAATCGAAGCAGCATTGGCAACGATTCCACAAGCGACTTCTGCCTCGACAACAGCAGTCGAATCGTCGGGCAAACCAGCCAAGAGTGAATTCAAGATCGACAAATGGATCGACATCTTAGAAATGGTGAATTTCTCTGAGCATGCATTGAAAGGCTCCTGGAAGAACGTGAATGGCAACATGGTTGCTGCCGCTGACGATGCTGTGGTGATGTTTCCTGTCGCACTGGAGGGAAGCTTTGAACTGACTTGCGAATTGACCCCTTCTTCCGATCGCGCGGTCGTAAAGATTTTGTTCCCGACCGGATCGTCGAGTTGCGGAGTCGTCTTCAATGCCGACAACAATTCGATCAGTGGTTTGGAATTAATCGATGGTATTGGTGTGAAAGACGCGAATGCGCCAACGGGGGCAGTCACTCGCTCTGCGCGGCTCGTGGGCGAAAAGCGAAACCAGATTCAAATCACAGTGACTCAAACAAACGACCGAATCTCCGTTGATTCACGCTTGGATGGAAAACGCATTACGAACTGGAGCGGGCAAAGTTCGCAATTGTCCCAAGCTTGCCCTTACCTCGCGAGAATGATCCCCTGTCCTCAGTCGATTGGTATCAGCGTCCAAGGGGGCGCAATCTTTCACAAGGTTGCAATTCGTCTCAACCAAGGCGCGAGAGCATTTCGATTAGCGGAGGATTGGAAGAATCCCGTCACTCAAGTCGCCGCCAATCCACCAAAAAGTGTCGAAGCGAATTGCGTGACTTGGAAGGGTCGGCGGTATCTGTTCAGCGATCGCGCCATCAATTTTCCAGAAGCGCAGCGATTGGCGATGCAAGTGCATGGACGAGTATTAACGATCTCATCCCCAGAAGAAGAAGCCTTTATCAATGAGAATGGGAAAGACCACCCGTTCTGGATGTCAGGCTGGCGACGGGCCGATCGAAAGGAGTGGCTTGATGAAAGGAATCGACCTCTCAAGTACTTCGGAAAGTGGTCTCCCTCAGAGCCTACGATGGTCTACACCGAACCCAACTTGCGAATTACCGCTAAGAAAGGCGACAAGGCGGAGTGGTCGGATATCAACCCCGATCATACGTATTACGCGGTTATTGAATGGGGCGAGGAATATTCCGACGCCAAATCAAAATGACACGCTCGACAACAGGCGAAGTCGAAGTGGGCCGCGCCAACGAGGGCGATCTGGATGGGATTGTGGAGCTTCAGGCGGCGAATCAGGCTGATCGCGGCGGGATGCTTTCTGCGAGCATCTCTCGCGTCAAAATCGCCGAGATGATGCGTGAGATGCCGTTAATTGTGGCTCGTCGTGACAAAAGCATTGTGGGCTTTTTGATGACCAGTTCGCGAGCAATGTCCGCTGAGGTTCCGATCGTCAATGCGATGCTCGCGGCGTACCCTGGAGCGTCCGATGCTTATGTGTACGGCCCCATCTGCGTCGCAGCCGAAGAGCGGGGGACCGGGCTTGCGCAGTCCATGTTCGCGGAATTGCGGCGACTGTTGCCAGCGCGTGAAGGGATTCTCTTCATTCGACGCGACAACGTGGCTTCACTGCGCGCTCATCAGAAGATGGGGATGAACGAAGTCGGTCGCTTTGTGTTAGCTGGGAGTGAGTTTTCCATTCTTTCGTATGTTGGGTGAAAGGGCAGGGGGCGTGCTTCATTCGCCGCAGCTTGACCTGCAGTCACTGGCGATTCACACTATTGGCGAGTTGATCGGTAGTCGGTTGTTTGTTTCGGGCCGTTTGACTATTGGGCTGGCCAGTTCCTACCGTATGAATCTTCCACTGACTTATTTGACTGAGCGCATCACCCTGGAAGAGGTGCTGGCAGAGTACGATTTCCAAACGTGCCATCCGGAGTTCAAAGCCGATTGGGAGAGGCTGTTGAGCAAGCGGACAGCGAGTGATGAGTTGTGGCGAATTGCGCCGCCACCAAGATCGATCCAGGTGACTGGCATCGCATTGGTGAGAAACGGCGAAGTCATATCGACGCTCGTGGAGTCAGTGTCATGAGGCCGATGTTCAGCCAAGAGCTGTAAGGTGCCGGTGTGGGTATCGTGGCCGACGGCGAGAAGCCGGCTGAAGCCCGGCTCGAAGTCATCAAATCTAAAAGCTATTTTGACCACCAGCTCGAAGCTGGTGGCAGACACTGATGCCGGCTAAAGCCCGGCAGAACAAACCAAGCGAGCCGATGGGCTTGAACGTTCAGCGATGAGTGGGAGCGCATCAGATGGGTTACTCGACCATGCTGTACGCCGTGGACATCGGCGAATTGAAAGCGGCCGTTGGGTCTAGCGATGCGGAGCTTCTCGAACGGGTTCGAGCTGCCATGCTGCAGAAAGAGGGCGGGGGGCAGCGGGTTGATCCGACGAAGGGGCCGCGCGTGCTGGTGAATGGCCGCAGCGAGATCTTCCTCGACGGGAAGCTGGTCACGGTCGAGGAGTTCAAGCAGGGGCTGGTCGATCCGGCGCGGGCCGGTACGAACATGTACCTCTACATGGCGGGGGCGGGCGAAGACGAACAGGCTCAGGGGGCCTTTGCCGAGCCCGGCAGCTTCATGCGGTTCCTCTGGACGCTGGCTCCCTACTTTGAAGAGCACGGGCTGATCTTCAAAAAGCACATCATCGGGATTCACACTTGCAGTTCGGAAGAGGAACTCGCCACCGCGGGGAGCCCGAGCGACGACGAAATCACCGACGACCAGGCCCTCGCCGAACTGATCGCCGGCAAGCCTCGACGGCGGGGCTGCGGCTACGCGTATGGATACGCTCTGGAGGGGTTGTGCCGGGTGATCGGCATGTTCCTCGACGCGGTGGGGACTGACCGTCTGGAGGCCCTCGAACTGAAGACGCCGTTGTCGAAGACGCGGTCACCGGTGAAGCTGCCAAAGATCGACGACTTCCCGTACATCAACTACCTCGACGCCGAGGGACTGCGGGCCGAGGTGACTCGGTTGCGGGGGATGGACTTGTCGTACCCTCGTGATCAGGACGTTGAAGAGGAGCGACGACGCTTTCTGCGGCTGCTGGAGCAAGCGGCCGAGCAGGGTCGGGGTGTTGTTGGCTTCTACTACTGATGTGTGGTTGGAGCCGGTCGGCTTGACCCGCAGACGCTATCAGTTCACAGTGCATGCCTGATGTCGACGACAGGCGAGTCACGAAAGCGAATCAAATCACGCTCATGTCAAACGCACCTGCAGAGATCTCTTCAGCACACATCGAACTGCTCCGCGCGGCCTATGCGGCTTTCAACGCGCGGGACATTGATGCGGCTCTCACTCTCATGACGCCGGATGTAGCTTGGCCGTGCGCGTTCAAAGGGGGCTTTGTCCGTGGACCGGAAGAGGTTCGCGCTTACTGGACGGAGCAGTGGAGCGAGATCAACCCGCATGTGGAGCCGCTCTCGTTTCACCCGGAGGACGCCGGACGAATCCTGGTCGAGGTGCATCAGGTTGTGCGCGATTTGGCGGGAGTCCTTCTGGCTGATGATCGCGTGGGTCATCGTTTCTCGATTGAGCAGGGATTGATTCAACGCATGGAGGTCGGGTCACTTCCGTAGGCCTACAATTTCGATGAAGGCAAAGACGTGAATCACGATGAGTTAGCAGCGATCGAAGAACGACTTGGGGTGCGACTCCCAGGGGCGTATCGCGATTCGCTTCTGCGCGGTGTGCGAATCGCTGACGGTGATCCCGATCTGTACTTCCAGCAAGACCCAAACGAATTATTGATCAGCAATCTGGAATTGCGAATGTTTCCAGGCACTGGCGTCTTCGCCGGCGCGGCGTGGCCGATCGACCAAATCTGCATCGGGAATGATGGCTGCGGCAACTATTACTCAATTTCCACAGGCGATCCGAATTGTGCCGTCTGGTTTTTCGATCACGAAGCCAACGGATTCGAAACGATCAGCCCCACTCTCGATGAATACTTTGCGTACCTGGCGGATCTCTTTCAGAGGGTGGCGATCTTACGTGAGAATCGAGCTCCTGTTGATCCCCCTGCAAGAACAGTTGTGCTAGATCCGGATGCCGTGGTAGCTCGTTCAAAAACTCCACGAGAAAGCGTACTCAATCCAATTTCCCTCGACGAATGGTCGGCCTTTGTTGATTCGGACGCCGACTTAAAGATGCGAGAGTACAGCTCGATGCTGAACCCATTCACCGGCGGAGAATTGCGAATTGAATATCCTGGCTTAGCGGTGATGCACGTTGGTGATCGCGTTTATGAATTCAAGTACATCTTTGGCCGCATCGTAGCGAGGCGTCCCGCACCCGCTGCGCTTGCAAAGCTAGAACAGGCGGCGGTGGCGCTCAATGGCAGAGTGCTCACTGGTCAATAGTTGCATGCGGCCAACGGCTTAACAACCGCCTCGACTGCTCGGATCGAGAGGGCATTGCTTGCCCCCGGAGGACAGTGCACGAATCTCATTATCGATTCGACTGTGGGCGACGAAGCGTCGACCACAGCCACCCCTCCGGCGACTGCGGCGACCGCACGAATTCGTTCTCGGCTGGACAAAGCTGGCGGATCGCTTAGAATCTAGGCGTCCCGCTCACCTGTCTGGCCACATTGCCGGGCCTTCCGAGTGGATACCGCACAGTCGACGCAATCCGTGCGATTGAACTGATTCGCGGCACTCATCCGTTCAGCTCCTTGTACTCGGCTTGCGTCCGCTCTGTGGCTGCTTCAAGATGCGGCGACTGCGCAATCGGAGAGACCCCAATGGCGACCGAAAAAGATCTGTTTGATGACTCGACCATGACGTTTGGCGAGCATCTGGAAGTGCTGCGGACTCATTTGATCCGGGCTCTGCTGGGACTGAGTCTCTGCGTCATTCTGGCGTTGATGTACGGCGAGAACCTGGTCCGGCTGATTCGCCAACCGGTCGACGCGGCACTCCGTCGAGCCAACTTCGTTGCCAAGGTGGAAGACAACGTGAAGGGTGTCACCTTCTGGGACTCCATCAAAGGCTGGTTTTTACCGCCCGACACGTCGGCGTCCCAACTGCCAGAGAATGCTCCATTGGTGACACCGGAAGCGCGTCGCACGATTTCACTGCAGCTCCCTGCGTATGAACTGGCCGATCAACTGCATCAGGCGGCACCCGATAGCTATCCCGCGGCACCGGAGACGTTGAAGGAACGGATGCTGACCTTGCACGCTCAGTCCGAGGCGTTTCTGCAGTTCCGCACGGAAATGGACAAGATGACGCGGCCGGTGACGCTGAATGTGCAGGAAGCGTTTGTCACTTACATGAAAGTATCGTTCGTTGCCGGCCTGATCGCGGCCAGTCCGTGGGTCTTGTACCAGTTGTGGCTGTTCATTGCGGCCGGCCTCTATCCGCACGAACGCAAGTACATCTATACCTATCTGCCCATGAGCATCGTGTTGTTCCTGGGTGGTGTGATGTTCTGCTTCTATGCGGTGTTGCCGACAGTGCTGGATTTTCTGTTGGGCTATAACGCTCGTATCGAACTGACCGCTCAGATCCGGATCTCGGAGTGGATCAGCTTTGCCATCATGCTGCCGCTGATGTTCGGGCTGAGTTTTCAGTTGCCGTTGATCATGCTGTTTCTGGCGAAGATCAACATCTTCACCGTCGAGCAGTATCTGGGTCAGTGGCGGATCGCCGTGATGGCGATTGCGATCATCTCGATGTTGCTGACGCCGACACCGGATCCGATGACGATGATCATGATGATGGTCCCGCTGCTATTGCTGTATGCGTTGGGCGTCCTGCTGTGTCATTGGAGCAAGCCGAAGCCGACCGTTGAGGCGGCGACGTAGCGGGTAAGTAGCCTTCTCGGCGGTGCGAGTGCTACTCGAAAGACTCGGCACACGGAGAAACCGTGATTTTATCGCCACCGATCTTGAAATCGGTGGTTCTCGCACCTCTGCACTACTCACAACAAACTGGCGCAAGCGCGTGATGTCGTGCACAAGCGCGGTGACCACCGAGATGAACTCGGTGGCGTGAATAAATCACACGCTGGGCTTTGGTTACAAAAACAAACAGGGCGTCGCATTGGCGACGCCCTGTTGTTTGATCCGTGGACGATCCGCAATCGTTATTGCATGTCCTTGGCGAAGTCGGCGGTGACGGCACCGATGACCTTCAGCACGCATTCGCTGACATCCATCCAGCCGTCGACCTTGTTGCCATCCTTCTTGATTTCACCACTGAACAAGGCATCGCATCCGGCAGTTGCTTCGACAGCCAGCTTGCGAACTCGTTCGAGGTCTTTGTCACGCTGCTTGATGCGAGCCTTCTCGTCCTTCGTCAGCTTTTCGTCAATGGGTTGTTCTTCCGGGCGAAGGATATCCATCACCTCGATCAAGCGAGCTGCATTGGCCGTGAAGTAGACCACTCGCGGATCGACGGCGGCAGGAGCGGCTCCAGCCGTTTCCTTGATCGCCGCTTCCAGCTCCTTGAGTGCGTCGACGCCAGCAGCACCCCAGACGGTGTCCTTCGACGTGGCGACGTAGATCGTTTGTTCGCCGGGGAACAGCTTCTGGAAAGCGGCCTTGCGATGGTCAGGGATACCCACCGAGTGAACGCTGAAGTCATCGCCGATCTTCTGCATGTCGAGCTTGATGTCGCGGCTGGCGTTCACGTGCGGCAGCAGTTTGACGATTTCATCGGCCTTCTTGCCGTCTGCGACGCGAGCTCCACAGACCAACGTGTGTTTGCCATTGCCGGCAGAATGGAGATCCATGAAGAGATCTGCCACGCCGAGTGCAATGGTATCGTTGAGCATGTCGATCAGGATGTTGGATGCTGCCTTGACGGCCTTCTTCTGCTCAGCAGTCTTAAAGGTGACTCGCCGATCGATCTGCAGTTCCAAAGTCGGCCGTACGGTCTTGTAGAACTCTTTCAGATGAGCTTCTCGCAGTTTATCCAGACCGAAGTTGATCTTGCCCGAGACGGCAGGCTCTTTGTGAAGCGTGACGTTGGCAAAGTGGCTGGACTTCGCGGCCAAAGCCTGGGCGCTCTTTTCCAGATCGGTATTGGGCAATGCGGTCAGGCTGAACTCGGCACGACCCTTTCCGGCCATCTCTTTCGCACCCGTCGTCGTGGTCCAGCCAGCCAGGAATTCGTCGATCTCCACCACGAAGCGTTCGGCTTCGTTCAGATTCTGTTCCATGGACAGTTTGCGCAGCGCGAATTCGCTCTTGTCTTCAGTGCGTCGTGCCGAGAGGCCCGCTTCGAGTTCCTTGCGCAGCTCTTTGAAGTTGGCTTTGCGAGCGGCGACGTCAGCAGGAGTGGCACTGTTTTTCAACGAAACGGCGACGTCGTAGCCTTTCGCCAGCAGGGCGGCCACACCCGTTTGAGGGTCCGTAATCGGGTCAGCCAGTTTCGCCGGGAGGGCGCCCTCTTTTGGCGCGAACGATCCGTACCCGTTGAGGTACCGCATGTAGGACGGCTTCCTGGCGGGACCTTTCTTAGCGTTGCCCTGCGTCACCGAGTAGAGGTTTCCCCCTGCGGCGAGCGGTTTGACCGTAAAGCCCATGCCGTTCAAGTTGTTGAGAAAGCCATCGCGCCCATCCAGCTTTTTGACGGGGAAGTGCATCTCATAGTCGACGTTTTTGCCGACCAGGATATCGACACGGATCGGCTTGGTGGGATCGAGCCCTTCGGCGAAGCTGTCGATCAACGGCTCGAGGGTTGTCCCCCATTGTTTCTTAAGGGCTGCGGTGGGGCTGAGTTCCACCAGATATTTGAGATCGCTTTTCAGTTGATCGATGCCGGGTTGGACAACCTGAATCCTGGCTTCGGATTGGGCCAAAGCGGATTGCACCATCAACAGTGCTGCGGTCAGAGTCAAAAATAGGGGTTTCCGCACGGACACTGGTCACTCCTTTCGTTCGCGTCGGTCGGCAGGACATCTATGCAAGTCGATCGGATTCTAACGATGGAGGGCAGGTTGGGGAAGACGCGCGGGTCAGGTTTAGGCGGCTTGCCGCAACCAAATCAGTCTATCTGGTTAACCTATATCCACCATATTGGCGTGCCTTGGCCGAAGTGGCCACGTTTGGCTACGAGGGAAGTCGGCTGGGATAGCCGTACAGATCGAAAGACTTCTTCCAGCGTGAATAGACCTTCCGCATCGTCGCTTCGTCCATATTGAACGAGTTCTTGCGATATTCGTTCAGTGAAGGGAGCTCCTTCTGGATCGCCGGTTCCACTTGATTCCAGCCGCCGAGTCCCAGCGCATCGTAGACCTGCTTCATCTGTCCCAGCGGATCGGCTTCCAGTTCCTCGAATTTCATCTCGTGCAGTCGACCAGCCGGAATCAGGTGCTTCGTGTTTTCGTAGGTGTCGATGCAGTCGTTGTAGACCTGCATCACTTCCTCTTCCATACCGTTGAAATTGGCCTTTCCCAATCCATTCTCGCGGAACAACGTCTTTCGCAGATGCAGCCCCGAACTGTAGACCGCGTAGGGGTCACGATAGATGTAGACGAACTTCGCATCCGGAAACATTTCCAGTAGCACCGGAACGCGGAAAGTATGTGACGGCGATTTCAGGACGATTGGCTTGTTGTCGCGCACGGTCAGCTTCTTAACGAACGTCATGAAGGCGTCTTGCCAGCGGCGGCGTTCGTCGGGCGTTAACTGCTTCAGATCGAAGAAACGGCACGTTTTATCGGGGGCTCCCTGATGAGCCAGCATCAGGTAGGGAGACATCAGTGTCAGCAGCAGGAGTGCCATTTCATCTTCCTGCGGCAGATTCCAGCCGGCAGGAATGTTGTCCATGGGACGCGTTTTGGGCAGCACCCAGCCGGTCAGTCGCGTGACGATTTTCTCGGTCAGCAGGAAGTTGCCGGGATACATCACCTGATACAAGTTGGGGTAGGTGAACTGGGGATCCAGCGTCATCAGGTTGTGCAGCAACGTGGTGCCGCTGCGCCAGTGTCCCAGGATGAAGATCGGTGGATGTTCAATCTTCTGCCGGGCGATCTTGCCACCAAACAGCACCGATTCCCAAAGATCATTCGACGAATTCAGGATGCTCAGCGGCGTGATTGTTGCCATCCGCGGCAAGGCCGCCAAACCCATCGGGGGACGACTGGCGAGCAATCGCAACCACATCCCGAACGTCAGTCCATGCCAGACGCAAAAATGGCCCTGTTTTTTCGGTTTGCTTTCGGGCCCGTTGGTTTTCAGTCCGGCTGGGGGTGATTCGGCGATTGGGCTGGTCTGGGGAGTCGAAGTCACTCGGCACTCTTCCTAGTGCGGGTCGCACGTCCGTGTCGCGTTGAAACAGGGGTGAGACACAGTGGGTTTGCGCTCGCGGGACGCCACCGTCAGGCAGGATGCGCTCTCAAGTGGTGAACAGGGTCGGCACCATGCCCATCCGTTCGACACGCGATCCGTCGCAACAGCTTGCGGAGATCAGTAAATTAGCAGGTTTTCACACTCCGTGCGAGTTCGGATGCAGGTTTCGACCCTTCCTATCGACCGCCAGTGATTTCAACTGCAATCATAGAGTCGACGGCGAGCAACTCGGTCAGTGACGGACTCGTCCCTGATTCAAATGGTGATAATCAGGCCAGTCGTTCTTCGAATATCGCGGTTCGGTACATGGTCCGGACGACTCGAAACCCGATACTTCGATACAGGTCCACGGCGGGTTGATTGGTGGCGGTGACTTCCAGCACGATGCGTTGGCGACGGGCGAGGGCAAAGCCTTCCAGTGACTTTAACACGAGAGCTCGACCCAGTCCCAGTCCACGATGCTGGGGAACAACACCGACGTTTTGGATCGCCCCGTTGATCGGTGAAGGACCCAAGCCCTGAATCGTGCCGCAGTCTTCCGGAATTCCCTGCTGATGGCGACAGACGATTAACCACGTGGCCGGGCCCAGGAAGCAGTCCTGCTGACTGATTTCATGCATCAACCTGACGCAACCGAAATACTCGCCCAAGCTCGGAAAGACCTCGGCATCCATCTCGTCGCGAAAACTGCGGTGCTTGGTGAGGGCGTGTCGTTCGACATCGGCCTCGTCCCATTCGTTCCACTCATACCCTTCCGGCAACTCCGCGACCGGGATCGGCGTGTTCGCCAGATCGATCTCCATGCGGTAGCGTTTGAAGTAGTGCAGTCGCGTTGACATGTTTCGATTCTAAGCTGCGAAATCGCCTCGTCAAACAACGCAGGCCGCGGTTTCGCGAACGTTTGTCATTGAGTTATCCGGTGAGATCGAAGATGTCGATTTCGACAGCGGACTTTGTATTTGGGAGGGCGAGGTTCCCGCCGAGCCGCGCATGTTATTGTGAGTCCATCGACATGGCCGGCTCGGCGGGAGCCTCGCCCTCCCAATCACGAACATCTTACGGCAGCCAAAGTTTGGTTGTCCCCTCCGTGGTCCGCTGGCGAGGGACTCGACGAGCCTTCAGGCGGACATACGGAGGGATAAAGCGGCCTCGATAGCCGAAATGGTCGACGGCGGCTTTGTAGTCGGCCCGACGAGGTTCGCGCAGGTCTTCCAGCACGAAGCCGGTGCGGCAGAGGCCTCCTACCAGTTCGTCCCAGCGGTGCAGGTATTCGACCGCTCCCGATTCGCGGTACGAGGTGTCTTCGACCTTGGGCAACGGTCCTTCGTGAAAGTATTCGATCCCGACGACGAAGTGATTACGCGGAGTCCGCTCAGTAATCTGCGCACAGATGGGCTGCTTGTGCTGACTGATGTAGAGGCCGCCGTCTCGCAACAGTCGCGCGATTTGCTCGTAGACTGACACAATGCTGGGGACGTAGCAGGTGCTGACGGGTTGGTGGACGATGTCGAAGCTTTCTTCGGGGAGCATCGACAGGTCATCCATCGACGCTTCGATGGTGGTGACGGTCAGGCCGCGCCGAGTGGCTTCACGCCGATCAAGCTCCAGCATGCCGGGGCTCAGATCGACAACGGTGACGTGAGCTCCTGCTCCAGCGTACAGGATCGACTGCCAGCCGCCACCCGATGCCAGACACAACACATGCAGTCCGGCGACGCTGGCGGGGAGCCAATTGCGGCCATCGAGCGCCTTGAGCGGATCGCGCAGCTCTTCGTCGGACGCGACCTTGGCAAACTGACTACCATCGGACAGCCGGTTCCACGCCGCCTGATTCTGTCGGCGATAGCTGTGCGACGAAAACTCTTTCGACATCGACCTGCGACCTTTTCCGGAAATTGCATGCGACGATTGTGCGCGAACTCGGAAAGTCTACCGCTCGGACGAAGCGTTGTCGTGTTCATTCATCAAGATGGAGTGTGCTGTTACCCAACCGCAGTGATAGCGATTTTGCATCGCGGCGGATTCAACGCAAAGGCGCGAAGGCGCAGAGACGCAAAGGAAGAAAGGGGCTAAGGTTTTTCTGAATGATCAGATTCTTCCTTTGCGACCTTGCGCCTTCGCGCCTTTGCGTTGCAAACCCTACTTTTCAAAGAGGCGACTGCGAAGTTAAATCATCACGACGAGCGTCGTTGGCCTCGGATGAATTCGTGCAGCTTACGGATCGCAGGCTCCCATTGACCTTGGCGTGCTTCGTCGATGTACGACTTCAACTGTCGATGAGCGGCGTCGGGAAGTTCTTTGCTGGAGTGCAGTTCTTCGATGCGCGCGGCACTCTTGTCCAAGAGTTCGACTCGGCGCGACGAGATCGCCGTGTACAAGGCGTCTACAGCCGACATGACTTCGTCGCTGGATCCCATCTGAGCGGGACGTCCGCAACCGATGATCAGGGAAAGAAACAGCAGGATCACCAACGTCAAGCGATGGGCGGGGCGGTTCATTGTTAGAAGTCCCCCGCGATTTCACTGCCGTTTCGCGTCGACAGGGCGATCCAGGTGAAGGGATCGATGAACTGCGACACGAAGCGAACGGATCCGTCTCCCATCAGGATATGGGCACCGCCGACGTGTTCCGAGTACATCTCGTCGGTGTGTCCGAACGGATTGTTCGGGGCATGAATAATCACCTGGGGATGGTCATGCGTATCGGGGCCGCTGTGAGCCCCCACCAGGCAGCCACCGCTGTTGCAGTCGGAAGGGAACGGCGGCTTGGGGCAGGTGGCACCGAACGGGACCACACCGACCCAAGTCTTGTTGCTGAGGATCGAACTGTGTTCACCGAGGAACACGGTTTGTGACAGCCCGTCCGAGACGCTGGCCGAAGAGATTCGCGAGTTCCGGTAGAACGGTCCGTCGATGACCGCGGGCAGGTTGCCATTGGCCGGGATCGGTTCGGGAATCGAGAAGTCATCGTAATCGGCGACTCGGCCCCAAGGCTGGTGGATTCCCGCATTCGTCAGGTAGTGCGAGTGAGCAAAGTAGACCGCGGGACTGAGCGGCGTCGGGTTACGAGGGGCGGTCGCCGTGGATCCGTTGTAACGCTCCACGAAAAATCCGTCGCTGCCCCCCGTGGCCGAAGGACACAGGAAGGCCGCCAACTTAGTCCGAGCGGCCGTGGCGTTCGCTGCGGACCAACAGGCTTGGTTCAAATCGAACGCCATGTACAGAGGTGACTGATCGAGCGCCGGCAACAGTAATGTCCCCCAAGCCAAGCCCGAAGAGCCGTTTCCATTGTCGTCCGGATAGGTGACTCCGTTCACCGTTCCCGAAGCATACGGATTGCCAACATAAGCGGGCGGAAAGACGGAATTGCTGTCGTGATAATTGTGCAGCGCCAGCCCCAATTGCTTCAGATTATTTTTGCATTGAGTCCGCCGCGCCGCTTCACGCGCCTGTTGAACCGCGGGCAGCAGTAACGCCATCAAGACTGCAATCACGGCGACGACGACCAGCAGCTCAATGAGCGTAAAGCCTTTTCTGTAATGACGTTTTGTTTCTGCTAGGAACATGTTTTGATTCCGGTAGAAGATTTCAGTTTGTTTTGCAAAACTGTTATTTTGATTAATCAAAATATTGAGAATGGAATCTACAAATCGTAAAGTGGTACGTCAAGCGGGATCTGTACCAGACTTCAGATCTTCTGGGGGGGTTGGAGGCAACATCAGCAGCCAACAGTTGTGATGTCGCTGGTGTCAGGTTTCGGGTTGGAGTGATCAGTCACCGACCGATGCGGGCGATTTTCGTGGATGTGTTTGCACGTTCGCTCGGACTGTGTTTCGGGCCTCGCTTGCTGCCGAACGAAATCCGCCCCTCCTGGTTGACGATCGACCCTGAGTTCGCAGCAAAGCCGCGGATTTAAGATGTTTTGCACTCGGTACAGCTTTTGCGAACTATGTTTCGCACAGAACGATCAGGGCGAAGAGGTGGGGTTGCAGCAAAGTCCGACAATCCACCCGTGTCGGCAGAACGCTCAATATTCGCGAGGCACACCAAATGAAATTCATCGGAACGTTGCTCGTTGGACTCGCCAGCCTGATTGCGTGTACCGTGGGCCGACTGCTGCCTTCCAGCATGACATCAACTTCGAGCGTGGCATCATCAAGTGGTACGACTCAATCAGCCACTTGTGTCGAACCGCAGCAGGTGGTGACGCAGCGAATCGAGTTTGATACCGAATCGGCAAACTCGGCCGATGATACCCAACCTGACAGAGCGCCCGCTGCGAGTGACGGCAAGACAGACGTTTCGGAAGCCTTGGCAACGCTGAAACGTAAAGTTGCTTTACTGGAAGAGGGTGAGAGATTCCTGGCCGGAGTCGCTTGCTACACGGCAACGCTCGCGAAACAGGAAATGGTCGGCGACGAACTGCTTGATGAGCAAGCGATTCAACTGAAATGTCGCCAGAAGCCATTCAGTGTTTATCTCGTCTGGACAGCCGGTGACACGGGTCGCGAAGTCATCTATGTCGAGGGAGAGAACAATGGCAAGATGATCGCCCACGATGGTGGCTGGAAAGCTCGCCTCCCTGCCTTCCACTTGGATCCCAATTGCCGATTGGCGATGCGCGATACTCGCTATCCTGTCACGAGCGCGGGTTTTGCTGCTCTGACAACCATGATGCTGGATCTGCATCGCGAAGATGTCGCGAAGAATAACGGCCTGGCTGCGTGCCGAGCCGAAGAGGATCAGTCCTTCGATGGACGTCCCTGCATTGTCTTCACCACGGAATACAGTTCACAAGCCGCTTCACCGACCTACCGCAAGTCGATCACTTACATCGACAACGAATGGAATCTACCTGTTCATTCGAAGCACTTTGAATGGCCAGCAGCTGGCAAGAACGGGGACAGCAGCAATCCCGACGACTCGACACTGATTGAGTCGTATTCGTTTACGGATGTGGATATGGGCTGTGCGCTGAGTGAAAGCGATTTCGATCGCAGCAACTCCGAGTATCGTTTTCGCTAAATGACCGTGGTCGATAACGGTCGTTTTGCATTTCAGTTCGGGTGGCACCCAACGCGGGTAACGATTTTCGAGATGCGAATATGAGGCGGGGATATCGC
>CBIHQO010000007.1:0-25298 GCA_966211735.1 uncultured Schlesneria sp. | reverse complement strand
TGGGACTTGATTGCCGGCCCCGTCGATTTGTTGTTCTGCAACCTGGAAGAAGCCCGCAGCCTGACAGGATTGGAAGATCCGATCGACTGTGCTCACAAGATTCATAAGCATGCGGCCGACGTCGCTTTGACTTTGGGAGCTGACGGGTCACTGCTGATGCACGCCGGGAACGCCATTCCCATCGAAGGGGTGCCGGTCAGTGCGGTCGATACCACGGGCGCTGGCGACATGTATGCGGCAGGGATTCTTTACGGAATCACGAACGGCCTGACCTGGAAGCAGGCGGGCCACTTGGCATCGCATGCGGCGGCCCGCGTGGTCGCTCAGATGGGCGCCCGACTTCACAGAAAGTTTACCAAGCAGGAGATCGCAGAATTACTCGGCTAGGTACAATGTGATCGGACAGATGTTGCGGCATTTGGCCAGGACGGCTCGAACACTCATCGCCAGCAACCTCTGTCCGCACACATCCATTCGCCAATTGCGTATGCTTTCTCTCGGCAACAAGGAAGTTCTTCGTGTCATTTTTTAGATCCTCACGCTCCCAGAAGAAGACGGTTGCCCGACACGAGCAACTGGTCTTTTACCCTTCGTTTGGCATGCGATCGCCCGATGGCAAGGGTTGGACGCTGACTGTGCAGGGGAGCGTCTTCGATCCGCGAATTTCGTGGATTCGACGCAAGCCTGTCTTCGCAGTCATTCGCCGAGTGCTGCGCATGGATCGCACCGCCGAGGAATACTTCCGCATCCGCATGCGTCAGTTTCTGATGTTTGGACTGCGAGGTCGCTCTGTCACCGTCCGGATCGGTGACCAGGACCACACGCTCGAAGATTCGGATTACATGGGGCTGTTCCGCGGTGATATTTATCTCTCTGATGTGGAGTTAGCGAAGATCACTCAAGGTCAGCCGCCGATTGATGGCTGGCTGACTTATCAGGCCCGACTGTCTGAGGCCGACGATCGTGTTGTCACCGGGGCGCTGCAACTGGTTGAACCGACGGGGATCTCGATCATCTCTGATGTCGACGACACGATCAAACACAGCAATGTGCCAAACCGTCGAGACTTGTTTCGCAATACATTCACGCGAACATTCGTTCCCATCACAGGGATGCCCGAGTTGTACCGCGACTGCGCGCAGGTGGGGACCAGATTCCACTTTGTCTCGGGCAGTCCCTGGCAGCTTTACGAACCGCTCAGCGAATTCATGCGTGCGGAAGGTTATCCCGCGGGATCATACCACTTGAAGCGGTTCCGCATCCGCGACAGCGCGAGGAAGATACGGCGGTCGCCGCAGAAGGCTTACAAGAAGTCCGCCATCGAACCGATCCTGGCATCGTTCCCGCAGCGGCAGTTTGTGTTAATCGGCGATTCGGGCGAACAGGATCCGGAGATCTATGCGAGCCTGTTGCGTGAACGTGCTGATCAGATCGCGCACGTCTTTATTCGCGGCGTCCGTAACGAGACACGCGAAGCCGAACGACTTCAGATCGCGTTTGCCGATTTGGATCCGCAGCGTTGGGACATCTACAAAGAACCAAGCGAGATCCTCGAAAAGCTGGCCGCGGTCGTGCGATTCGCGCCCAAGTAGAAGGCCCACTCCGTGTGCCGCATTAGTAGCCTTCTCGCTCCGCCAGAATTAAGCCGATGAAGGCGCCGCCGCGATCGCCATCACGTTCCGATTCATCTGGACTCGCGGGTTCGCGGTTGGCCGACTTCTTGCGGAGCGAGAAGGCTACTTAAGGAAGAGTCCGCGTGCTGACGCAGCGCGGCTCACCTGGGGACAAACACCATAAGCCGAGACGCGTGTCTCGGCTTGTGGTGTTTGATCTTTCGCGAACTGATCGCTTACTGTTCGATCTGTTGCAGAGCGTACAGGATCGCCGAGTGCAGTTCTTGATTGGTGGCCGAGTCGGCCAGCTTTCGCAGTTCGCGTGCGGCACTCATGGCGAACGGCCCGATTTCGCCCAGGGCGTAGACGGCACCGACTCTCACCTTCATGATCGGATCGCGGGTCGCCTTCAACAGGGCATCCACGGTCTCTTGTGATTCGGGTGCCAGTTCGGCCAGCGAGTAGGTTGCCAACCAGCGAATGTTTTCGTCTTTGTCCGACAGCCCGCCGAGCAGCGTTTCCAGAGCCTGATATGACCAGCGGTCATAACGGATCAGGACTTCGGCCGCATGCAGTCGTACATAGCCGTCGCGATCGTTCAGGCTTTCGGCGAGTGTCGACAGGGCTTCACCCGCTTGCGGACCCATTTCGGCCAGGACCGCGGCCGAGAACGATCGCAATCCGGGGTCAGCCGATTTCAGCCCGTCAACAACCGTTTGCACGGCGTCGGGAGGTGAAGCTTCCATTCGCGCCAAGGCCAGGGCGGAGTGCGTTCGGACGAAGCCATCTTTGTGCTTGAGCAAGTGAACCAGGGCCGGTGCAGCGGGCTGGGCCACGGGGCCCATGCGACCGATCTTGTGAATCCCTCGCTTCAAGCCTTCCGTGTCAGCCTCTTTCAGTCCGCTCACCAACTCTCGCAGCTCACCCTGCGCGTCGGGACACAGACCGACCAGATCGACGGAAGCAGGACTGACTTCCGACTCAACTGGGCGACTCTTGGAGACGACAGAGTTCCTGACTTTCTGAACCTTGTCGTTGACGGCTTTCGCATCCTGATGCACTTCCGCTTCGGCCTCGGCAGCGAATGACTTTGCCGTGGTACTCGCTTTCGCGACTTCTTTCTTAACAGCCTGCTCGCCGGTCTGTGCCCATTCTGGCAAGTCGCCCAGATCGGCCAGGTTGTCTTCGACTTTATGCGCGACCTCTTGAATCTTCGACTTTCCATCGGTCGCGGCGTCGGCCACCTTTTCGGTTGCCTTTTCTGCACTGTCGGCGGACTTGTTCGCGAATTCGTCGAAGTCTGCCCGGATCTTCTTCCCAGCCTCAGATTCGGTCGTCTTCGCTTTGGCTTTGGACTGCGTCAAAGCTTCGAACTCTTCCGACATGAATGGATCGTTAGATTCTTTGGCTGACGCTTTCCTGATCGCCTTCTGGGCGTCGGCCTTGGCGTCAGCGGCGGCGATTTCCGTCTTCGGATTCGTCTTGCTCTTATCGCTAGATTCGACCTTGGGCTTCGAAGAGGACTTCTTCGCCAATTGCGAATCGCCTGCCTTGTCGCTCTTCTTGCTCGACGATGAAGATTTCTTCTTCGCCTTGCTGTCGACGTCTACCAGCTTCTGGTCGTCCTTTTCACGACTGGAGCGGCTCAGGAAGGCCGACCCCTTGGCACAGCCGCTCAATTGCAGAGCAAGAGCGGTGATCAATACCAAAGCACAACGTTGATACCATTTCTTCATTGCCGGACCTCATAAGCATTCGCGTTGTGGCCCGCGAAGCAAGAGCTAATCCCAATCCTGAACATTCGGCAAGAAGGACATCCGTGCCCCATGGTGGGGTAGAAGTGAGTGTGCCGAATGTTCGTTCGCTACAGAATCTATCGGTCACGCTGCGCCCAAGAATTCAGCCTTCAACGCTGAAAAGCCCGAATCTTCCGTGCGGAGTACACAATGAGAAAGGATTGGCCGCATAACAGCTTAGGCAATCGTTAAGGTTTACCACTCCCGTCGACGGAGTGGCTTGCCACTGACGACCTGCAGCAAGACGCAGAGACTGTGTTTGTCGGGGTTTGCCTGCGAAATGGGATTCGTTCGGCGGTTTACGCCGCTACTAGATGACCGAGCGCCACGAAGTTTCTCGGGATCTGGTACCGCGGTCTTCGTAGGACGGGTTTCCAACGTTTCCAACCCGTCACTCTTCGCATCGCGCGCTGTACCTTGAAGCAGCAATCCAAGGCGACGGGCTGGCAGCCCATCCCACGAAGAATGTGCTCATCAAGAAAAGTGGCCGTGTCTTCAATTGAAGACACGGCCATGTCGAGGACTCCAAGTCCGTGGCACTCACGGCACTCGGCATCACTGTAAGCAGATCACAGCATCCCGGACGATTTGACGTTGATCCCCTTCAGCATCATCTTCAACTCTTCGACGTTGGGGCTGATCTCGAAGGCTTCAGCACGGCTGACCAGTTCCTTCGTGATGAAGTGATAGAGGCTGTCGTTGAACTGCTGCATCCCTTCGGCCTTGCCGATACGAATCGCCGCAGGCAGCTTCTCGTCGGTGTGCTCCAGAATCAGTTTGCGGACGACGCCGTTGAAGAGCATGATCTCGCAGATCGGCACTCGCTTGGGCTTGTCGACAATTGTCGGCAACAGCTTTTGAGCGACGATAGCCTTCATGTTGAAGCCCATCGACGACCGCAAGGCGTTGTGCATGCTCTGCGGGAACAAGTCCAGAATACGACCGATTGTCGACGGTGCCGACGAGGCGTGGATCGTTCCGTACACCAAGTGGCCCGTTTCAGCGGCGTGCATTGCTGTTTCGAACGTTTCGCGGTCTCGCAATTCACCGACCAGCATGATGTCGGGGTCTTGACGCACAGCATGCTTCATTGCCGTATGGAAGTCGGAGACGTCGGGACCGATTTCACGCTGATTCAGCAGCGACTTGTCGGCCACGTACACGAATTCGACAGGGTCTTCGATCGTCAGAATGTGCTTGGCGTAGTTGTGGTTAATCCAGTCCAGCATCGACGCAATCGTCGTCGACTTACCGGAACCGGTCACCCCGGCCAGCAGCACCATCCCCTGGTCATACTTACAAAGCTCTTCCATGATCGGCGGCAGGAACAGCCCTTCGAAGTTGGGGATCGACCGCTCGATTTTACGAGAGACCATACCCATCTTGCCGGTCTGGATGAACAGGTTCACACGAAAACGCCAGAGCTCACCTTTGTGCTCGACGATGTGCGCATAATCCGCCCCCCCGGTCAGGAAGAAGATCTCGGTGTTGCGCTCATCCATCATCGGCATGCACCACTCTTTCATCTGCTCCTCAGTGATGAGGGGCATATCGAGTGGTTTGAGGGCTCCTTTCACGCGCAGAATAGCGGGCTTGCCGACCTGCAGGTGTAAGTCGGAGCCGTTGATGTCGATCATCGCCCGAAACAGCTTGTTGATCGGCAATTCGTTACGAACAGATGTTCCAAGTCGAATCGTCGACTTGGCCATTGATGCTGGTGCTGCACTGCCTCCGCCACCCATGATTCACCTCAGAATGATTGCTCGAAAACGACGGCGATATGAAGCGCCGCGAAACGTATCGACCCAGTCGCAGCGATTTCCAAAATGATACCGCCGAAGTCCGCACCACCGCCAGAGTCAGAACCCGAAGCGCCGGATTGGGCGTGCTGGACGCATCCACAGCAGCCAACCTGACTTGTTTAACCGGGTGGGCATCGCCGCCCCTCGGAGTGGCAGACATAAGTCCCCCTACGTCCTATTCGTCCCATGAGAGAGGACCTAGGGGACTGATGGGGATCGCTTTCGATGTAGGTCGTGCTAACGCGCGGGGAGATGCCCGCACGGTTAGACAAAACACCATCAGCAACGAGACAAACGACACAACCCGGCAGTGGTCATCTGCCGGGCTGTGTGTTGAACCGAAATCAATAGGCCTGTGAAAACTATTGCTTCGGCTGGGTCTTTTCGACGGCCTGACGGAGTTTTTCGACTTGCTCCGACAGTTCTTTCAATTGACGTTCAATCTCTTGCTGATTCCGCGTCGAGCGGTCAATCACCTTTGCTGCTTGTGCTGCTTCTAGCTGACGCGGAGTGACCGTCGTCGGGACCGCGACCTTGGCAGGACGAGGTTCCGTGACACGAATCTCTTTCATCACGGGCGGCGTGGCGGGCATCGAGATGATTTTCGTGAATGGAGCGGGACCGGTCATGTGGCCGTGCAATGCCATCGCGGCAAATGGACGAAGCTCGGCTGGGATCGTCGCCAGATCCTTTTCGGTCACGTCCCAAGTCTGATCACCTTTCTGCAGGGTCACCTTCGCCGGGGTTGATCCTTTGCGAACCGTTGTCAGCGTCACATCATCAGGTAGCGTCGGAGCAATCGCGTGAGCAACAAAGTTCACATTGCCATTCGTCGCTGTTCCATAGGTGACTGTCCGGGCGGTGTGAGCGTTCCGCAGTTGCAGTTGTTGCTTGACCAGCGCGCCAATCTCTTCCGGCAGCTTATTGAGGGAATTGACTTCTGTCGCCCAGACTTGATCTCCCTTTCTGACAATCACATTTCGAAGCTCTCCTTCCGGGGGCTGAAACTCTATGACCATTCCTTCGGGCAATGGATCGGTTTTGATGTTCACGAACATCGGCCCTGCCCAGCGAAGCCCCACCGCGTCCGGCGAGGTTGTCCACATCGCTTTCGAACTTGGATCGGCGGCAGAGATTGTCAGTCGTCGCGTCAACATCGTGGGGCGCTCCGCTGGAACGACTTCTAATGCCTGCTTCCGTCCATGACGCAGGAACTCCAGTTTCATGGCAGTCTCTTCGGCTGCCTGGACGGCGTTGACGAGGTCCAGCAGATTCTTCAACGTACGGACTTCGTCTTTTCCAACAACGGTCGCGGAGATCAGCAGATCGTGGACCTGCATTCCAGCCTTTTTGGCAGGGCCACCGTCATAGACCTCGTCCACGAGCAGACCGACGTCGTTCGCCAGATCCAATTGCGCCCTCAAGGCATCGCTGGGGGATGTACACATCAGCCCGATCCAGAACTTACTTTGCGCTTCCGCTTCGGCCATCTTTTTCTGAATCTGGTCATCCAGGATCAACCTGGCCGTCGTTAACTCTGGTGCCTGGTCCGATGTAATCGTGAAGGGGCGAGCAGGTCCCTCTGGACCAACCACCAGCCCATCTTGCAAACCAACCTCTAACTGCACACCCTGCGCGGTCGGCGATTTCGGTTCGTCGTCATCGGCCCGCACGACTGCTGTCGTACAGAGTGCCGCCAGAACCCAAGCCACACTTCGCTTTCGTAAGTTCATCAAACTACTCCCTGTCTCAAGTGACAAAGCCAATGAAGCCACTCTGCGATGGCATCCCTGCCCCAGGCAGATCATTACTGATAGACATCCCAACCTGCGTCTTCGACGACGACATTGCTGATCGGCATGACACCATGACGACCATCTTCCAAGGTCACTTCATAAAGCTGTCGTTGTTCGTAGACACGTTTTCCCGAACGTAACAAGGCCCGCTGTACGCTGTCGGGAATCACCGGCGGTCCAGCCAGCAAATCTTCCGGCCGAATCACTGTGCTCTCGACCATCGGAACCTCAACCGCCTGTGTTGGTCCCCCCTGCCCGTCGCCCAGTTCCAACCGCAAGGTCTGCTGTTGTTGAACAGAAGAGCCTGCATCGCTGACAAACACCTCGCTTTGAGCGTCTTCCACAGGACTCGTCGTCGACGGTTGATAGGTCGCGGGGACAGACGGAGCAGTCTCGTGCGAAGCTTGTTGGACGTTGGAGGTCGACAGACGACCTAGTCCAAACATCAATGCGGCCGAGGCCACGATCGCGACGATCGACGACGAATTCCAGCGGGATCGCATCGCAGGCCGAGTCACCCTGACTGGCGCAATACTGATCGGAGCGGTTGTCGCTTTCGAACGGCCATTCAAGCTTTCTCGCAGAGCCTGTGATTCCAGAAACGCCAGCGCCAATTGCCGCCAGCCATCCCGTTCGTGATCCAGTGCCATCAAGACAGCGCGACGTTCATCACGCGATAACTCGCCATCGACCAGTCGATCAATCTGACCAATCGAAACCGGTTCAAATTCGTTCATGTTGTTGCCTCCGTCACTTCCAGCGCAATCAAGGCCTCTCGCAAACGCTGGCGTGCTCGATGCAGGCGCGTTTCGACGGCACTATGACTGATCCCCAAATGTTCAACGAGATCGTGATAGGTCCAATCTTCGGTATATTTCAAGAGCAGTAGTTCCGCATCCTTCGCGTGCAACTGATCCACCGCGCGGCGAATGAGTTGCTGACGTTCATCAGCCAGCAGCCAGATTAACGGATCAGCGATGCCATCCGTTTGCGACGGCATTTCAACCGACAACCGCTGTCGCAGTTTCCGCTGTCGCCCCAACCGCCGCCGATGTGACAGTGCCTGTCGGACGGCCACCCGATACAGCCAGGGAGCCACCTTGGCTTCTGGCACGTCCGGGTTATTTCGCACGGTCGCGAGAGCGATATCCTGATAGATTTCGTCTGTCGCCCCCGGATCCCCCGAGCGAGTTGTAATCACGGTCCGCAACCACCGCGCATGCAACGTCAGCCGTGCGGTCCAATCGCGTTTCTCGTTGTGGCCTGGTAGTTGACGCCATTTACTCATCTCGTCTGGCGGCTCCCTCCACGTGGCTCCCGATCAGGTATTGCGATACATCAAGAAGTCGCCGGTCGGCTGAGAATCTTGCTGGGCAGACGATGAAAATTTGCCTGCGGGTGAGATTTGGCGAATACCGATTCCCTTTAAACGTTCTCATCAAAGGTATTAGGGCGATCACAACGCCGAAAGAATGTCGATGCGACGACTTCGTCATCGGTGACGTAAATTCTCAATCGCGGTGCAACCGGGGGTAACACCAGTAGCTGTAATCGAACGTCACGTCTCCGAGATCATCGATTTTCAATTCAATGATTTCAGTGCGAGCCGGTAGCGTGACATCGATGGGCACGATGCCAGTTTGCGGACTGACATAAATCTGTTTCCCGTCCGCCCATACTTCATATTTTGCGGCACCACTGAGAGCGCAGCCGATCGCAGTGAACCGCGTCATGCCATCAGGGACTTGGTACGTGACCGCAGACGGTGCATGAGCCAGGATGAATTCATGACAGGGCACGGCATCCCGGAAATTGACAGGTGCTGACTTCGCAACGGGCAGATTATGTGTCGGTGAGGCTCTACCAGGTTCACTGGCGACAATCTCGGGGGGTAGTGCTGCCCGCTTTTCATCAAGCATCTTGTCTGTCACACGCTCGGTATTCACCGCATGGAATCGAGGATAGCACCAGTAGACGTGGTCGAAACCGTACTCGTTCATCCGGCCTGGATCAGCATTCAAATACACAAATGAGGCCTCGGGCGGAAGATCGACTTTGATGATGGCGATATTCGCCGTCGCCGAACTGTAGACCTGCTTCCCATCAACTTCGATCTGGAATTTCGCCGCACCACTAGCGCAGTTGTACCCAACTACGGAAAAACTCTTAGCTCCCGGTGGAACCGCGCATTTCAGCTTGGACGGTGCGCGAACGCCATAATAGTCGTCGCAGAACTTAAACTCAGGGGAAATGCGCGGCCACATTTCCTGGACGGCGGGCGGACGCTCGAGTACTTGGCTAATAGCAAACATTCCCCGATGAGCTTTCATTCCTATTGGCTTCTCCCCCACGAGACGGACATAGCCGTTCTTCAGATCCTGCTTTCGATCAACATCGGTTATGGGATCGCGTGTGATCGTACCAGACAGCATTCGCACGCGGACTTGATTGTACACGAGGTTGCGGTTCGAGTGGCTTCCCACCCAGACGCGTTGAAGTGTTGTCGTCTTCGATGGCGATGGATCCGTATCTCTGAGAGTCGCGTAGAGCCCCTCCCACTTGAAATAGTCTTTCGTATTGTCAAAATCGATATTGAAGCTCGCATTGTCGCCGTTTCGTCTCACATGAATGAGCACGACGTGCTGTTGACCGTTGGTAAAGGCTCCAGGACGGCTTGTCAGATTGTTAGGTTGGGCGTCAAAAAAGGCGACCTGTGAATGACTCCCCCCCTCGGTGCCTAGCATCAGGCGCATCGTCTGAACGCCGATGGGAAAGTGAATGAGGGCACATTCGGTTCCTTCACGGCGAATAAAGCGAATCTCCATGTCGTAGTCACCGTCAATAATTGCAGACAGCGGGAAACGGGCGGATTCAAGCTTCTTCAACCTGATTCCGCTCTTGGTTGGCATTCCTTCAAGTTGGTCGTTCCAGTTAATGCCACTGTTCGACCAATCAGCACCTTCCGTCCACTCGAGCAAATCTACCCACTGACCCACCTTCGCCGGTTTCGAGATTTGCGAGCTCTTCGAACTGGCCCCCGCGCTCTTCCCGAGTGCCGCTGCTCTTGGAGTGCTTGTCTTTAGTGATGCGATTTCTTCGAGGCGCTTTCCGATCAGTTGTTTCTTCAAGGCGGATGTCAGGTTGGGCTGCGCTTCTTCGTACCATTCGCCAGCGTGCAGAAGCACCGCCGTCTTCGACGCCGCCGACTCTTTCTGTGCGACATCCCACCATGCATCACCGACGGCCGCTTGAGCCGTCGCGTCGGTCGGTTCGGCCAGTTCCAACTCGGCGGCCGCTTTCCATTTTGGATCGCTGGCTTTCGCCAGGAATGGTAACGCGGCCTTCCAGTCAGTGGCCTGCAACGCATGCCAACGCCCGACTGCATAGTTCGCTACCGGATCATCGGCATTCGTCGCCAGCTTCGCAGTGGCCGCTTGAAACGCCTTCCACTCTTTCTCACGTGCCGTGACCTCAACTCGAACCGCTGCAATCGCCGGCTTGAGGCTGGCTGTTCCTGTGACACGCCGAATTGCGGACTCGGCTGTGCCGAGTAGTGCATTCGCTTCCGCAAACTGGTTTTCCTGCGCCGCCGCTTGCGACAGAGCCAGTGCTTCGTCGATGACCAGCTTCATTTGTGCGCCAGATTTGCTGGCGTTGAGAAACTCCGTCAGCAACCGCGTCTTCTCCTTTTGAGAATTGACATCAAAGTCAGTCACCAACGAATTGACCGCTTCCAGCCAATTGGTCGCATCGCCGGTTTCTTTGGCCAATGAAATGGCGGTTATCAGGATGACGTACCGTTCATCCGTTCCGAAGCTGTCATCGCGACTCGCTTCCATCAACTGTTTGACGGCATTCTGCTTCTTCGAGACCCCGTCCAGCTTGGCGAGGTTGTACGTTTCCTCCAGCAGCTTCGTGATTTCTTTTTGCTTCTCGGTCGCAGGGATCGCGGCCCGCGTCTGAGCGAATCCGGCCCCCGTTCCCATGACCACGATGCACACACTGAGGAGGGCGAGATGCAATACGCGAAATGGACTTGAGCGAAACGCAAGCTTCATCTGTCAGTTCCCGGAACGGCCACACTGCGGCGATATTCAACGGAGTCTACGAAACAACCGATCCAAATACGATCAAACATGAAGTATTAAAGAGCCAACTAACTGCCAGTGAGTTGAGCGATCTATTCCACGTTCGCAAGCCGTGCGAGTGTTCAATCGAACTTTCATTTCCTAAACTCTGCGGATGGAAACAGAAGAAATCACGAAGCTGGTCGTCCTGTGCGGTTCTGCGGTGCTGGCGGGGATAGTGAATTCCGTCGCTGGCGGAGGGACGCTGCTCACCTTCCCCGCTTTCGTCTGGGTGCTGGCGGATTCCGTCAAGGCGAATGCGACCAGTACGATGGTGCTGTTTCCTGGTTCGCTGGCCGCTGTCTGGGGATACCGCCGCGAACTGAAGGAACAGAAGAAATGGATTGTTCCCCTGCTGATCCCGTCGCTCATCGGCGGGTTCGTGGGGACGTGGCTGGTCCTGCAAAATGAACGGGCGTTCGAGAAGCTGGTTCCCTGGCTGATCCTGCTGGCCTCCGCTCTGTTTTTGGCGCAGCCGCTGATCAGTCGTCTGACGGGGATCGGGCAGCCCCATCAGCAGCCTTCGCGCGGCTTGTTCATCAGTATCATCTTCTTTCAGTTTCTCGTGGCGCTCTACGGCGGCTACTTCGGCGCGGGGATCGGAATCCTGATGCTCAGCAGTCTGGCCCTGATGGGGATTGGCGACATTCACCAGATGAACGCCCTGAAAAGTCTGCTGGCCTCGGCGATTAATGTGATGTCCGTGCTGCTGTTCATCGCCAATGGCAAAGTCGACTGGAAGTATGCGTTCCCCACGATCGCGGCCGCGATCGTGGGTGGCTTCGTCGGTGCCAGTGTGGCCAGAAGACTCGACAAGAACCTGGTCCGGTATTCGGTCATCGCGATTGGGTTTAGTCTGGCGACTTATTACTTCGCGCGTTCTTAGGCTTAGAACAGCGATCTACGAACTGACCATAAAGTTCGCGCTTTGTTGACCGGATCGTCAGCTAATCTCTCTGCGGCATCTCGTGGTCGCGCTGCTGCGTGACACCAACACTGCGATCTCAGGTTTTCGCTGATGATGTTTCAAAACGAGATGGGCGATTCGTCTCCACCATGGTCGATGGCGCTTCATTGGCAACAAGTGGCCAACCAAAGAAAAGTGAGAAACTTTTCTTGATCACCCGATCAATTGGCTGAGATATCTCTGCTTTTGAAGCAATCGTCGTCGCTCGTCTTCCGTGGAATTCATTTTCGACGCAGCGACGGCACATGTATTGCCAAGGCTGGTCAGAGAGTGGCGCTCGTCAGTTGTGAAACGAGCGTCGTGCGCCATCTGGTTACTCAGTCAATGTTTGCAGGAGAGTCTGAAATGGTATTGAATCGTCCATTATTCGCAGGTGCCTTCGCCGTCGCCCTCAGTTCAGTATGCTTCGTCGCCGCACAAGAAGTGAAAGTTCAAAAAGTACAACCAGCGTTGCCGGACCAACAAGCCCAGCAGGTCCAGCAAGCCCAACCCGGCGGATCAGCCGCTAATGTCCCGACCTATCGAGCCAAGCAGATCATCGGTTCGAAGCTGGCCATCCAAGGTAACGCATCTGCCGGCACTGTCGACGACATCGTTCTCGATGAACACGGCAATGTCGACTATCTGATCGTTGCGACCGCAGAGGGACAGCTTGTGACGGTTCCTTGGGATGCCGCGGTCTACAATGCCGAAAAGCGAGTAGCCACCGTTCAGATCACTCCCGACAACTTCAAGCAGGTGCCAACTTATACTGCTCAGCAATACCCTGTTTATTCGACCCCAACCTACCGCACTCAGGTCTATAAGTACTACGGCTTGACCCCAGGCCAGGCTCGTCGTGCTGTCCGACGCACGCTTCCATAAGGATCGTGGACATCAAAAATCGATCGATACGAGCCCGCAACGATTTTTCGTGCGGGCTCGTTTTGTCGTCGCGTGACACACGGGAAAGAGTCGCTCATGATCCCTTGTAGACCAGCAGCGGCTTCAGTTCGCGAACGATCCGAGTCAGTTCACGCTGTGCCCGCATTACTCGACCAATCTCTTTGTAAGCTGCGGGAGCTTCATCGCGCAGGTTGTCGGCTTGTCGCTGATTGAACCAGACACCACGCATCTGTTGCTGTAGATCGCGACGTGAAATGCGCTGTCGGGCAACCTGCCTGGCTATCGCTCGCCCTGCCCCGTGCGAACTCGACTGCAAAGCCTCAGGCAGACCGCGCCCCGCGACATGGTAACTGCGGCTGCCCATCGAGCCGGGAATGACTCCGACTTGCGATTCGGCTGCAGGAAGAGCACCTTTGCGATGCACCCACAGTTCCTGGCCGAAGTGAATTTCCCGCTGCACGTGGTTGTGGTGGCAATGAATGAGCGACGTCCAGTCAAACTCGGTCGCGAACAGCGTCTGCAGGACGCATTCGACGGCTCGCGCCATCGCCAGTCGGTTTTGCACTGCGTATTCGATCGCCCAGTTGAGGTCTGACAGATAAGTCAGACCATCCGGATGTGACGCATCCAGGAAGCCCAGCCCAGTGGCTGACAGTTCCGCCTGACGAAGATGATGCTCGCTGATCGCCTGCCCCACTCCTCTCGATCCACTGTGCAGCATCAGCCAGAGTCGGCCCTGCAGATCCGATTGAAATTCGACGAAATGGTTGCCGCGTCCCAATGATCCGAGTTGGTACAGAGCGTCTCGTGACTTGAGCTTCTCTAAAGATGGCGAACTCAGGCCCTGACGCATCAGTTCATCAGGTAACTGATCTGGCACGCGACCGCCAGGGTGCTTATTCGCGGGGACGCGTTCGTACAACGCCGCGAGCACACGTGCCGCCGTCAGTTCATTCGCGAGGACATCGGCAGGCAGGTCGCAAGCGACCGCCAGCATGCCGCAGCCAATGTCATTTCCCACGGCCTGCGGATAGATCAACTCCCGCGTCGCGATGACAGTGCCATTGCAAACCTCGCCGGCCAAATGCACATCTGGCATCACTGCCACATGGCACACATCGTCCGTCTGCGCCAGCCGATCTAACGCTAACGAAACATCGGTTGGCAGCGGTTCTGACAACCACTTCGTAACTTTTGCGGTGGCATCCTTCGTCATGCTTCACCTCCTTCCGTCATAGACGTTGGAGGACTTGGAAGCACGACTTGGAATGCCAGTTCCGGAACCTTTCGTCGACTGATGGATCGCGCGACTTCAGCGCGTAAGCGACCCATTGCCAGGTGCAGGCTTTGCAGAATGGCCGTTGGATCAACTTCGGCATCCAGCGACTGCACCGTCACCAGCATCCGCGTTGCATCCGGAGCCGGAACGACTTCGCTGACTAACAATCCTTGCAGAACCTCGTCATGGCTATCGCCCGACAGGACATAATTCAAAGTTTCAAACACCTGCCGACAGAGTTGCCAGTCTTTGCGAGTATCGCGTCGTTGTCGCGTCGGTTTGAAGTAGTCTCGCGGGTCGAGGCCATCTTCCGGACTGGCCTGTCCGCGCATCGAGTCAAAATTGGTACGAGATGACTTTCGCTTCATGAGCGTGAGAACTTTCAGAGAGAGTGTCTTCCATAGACCGCCTCACAAACGGAGATCGGTCGCCGCAAACGAGAGACAAAGAGCGTGGTCGGCGGACACCACCGACCACGAACGTGGGCGCACAGCGACCGGGCCATGCATCACAGCACGTGGGTGAGAGTGCGCCGAAAGAAAGTGGGGCGCGAAGAATGAGCCAGCGTCAGCCGCACTTAGGCGGTGAACCGCTGACTCAAAGTTTCAGTGAAGAGGAGGTTTGCGGCCATGATAGCTCTCCTGCCAAGGGTCACGCTGCGACAAAAACCGGACGGTAGTCGCTAAGAGCACTTGCAATCAGACACTCGAAAACATGTCAGGTTCGCGCAGCTGGGTAATCCAGCTCTGCGTCCGGCTATTGTACGCCTCATTCTCAAGAGTCCCCTGCCAGTACGGCCACATAACTCAACTGTCTATGTACGAGACCAAAAGAATATGCAAAGCTGTGCACAATCAGACAAACACCCCACTACCACACAGTTAAACAGGGCGGGCCATGGCAAATGACAACACTTACGACGAAATCGGCCTCTGGTCAGAGGTCAAACTGGACATTATTCGCGAGTACGCATCTGCGTATTCCATAATTATGGACAAACAGCCTCATATTAAACGACACGTCTACGTCGATGCGTGTGCTGGCTATGGTGTCCACCTCTCCAAAACCACCGGTTCATTCGTACTTGGCAGTCCAGCAAATGCGTTGCTAGTGGAACCACCTTTTTCAGAGTTTCACTTCATTGATCTGAACCCTTCTCGCGTCGACTCGCTGCAGCAGATCGCGGATGGATATTTCAATGTGACGGTTCATCAGGGCGACTGCAATCAACTTCTGCTGCAGAACGTATTCCCTCGATGTCAGTATGAGGATTATTCGCGAGGCCTATGCCTGATCGACCCATATAAACTCAACATCGACTGGAATGTCTTGAAGACCGCCGGCGAGATGGGAAGCATCGAGATTTTTTTCAACTTTATGATCATGGATGCAAATCGTAATGTACTTTGGCACCGTCCCGATCAAGTTCCGCAGGAACAGGTCGACCGAATGAATTTCTTTTGGGGTGACGACTCTTGGCGGAATGCCGCATACAATAAGAAACAGCGGAGTCTATTTGACGATGAACGCATCGCGAAAAAAACGAGCAATGAAACGATTGCAACCGCGTTTCAGGAACGTCTTCGAGATGTTGCGGGATTTAAGTTCGTTCCCAAACCGCTGCCGATGACAAATTCAAATGGGGCCGTCGTTTACTACCTCTATTTTGCATCGCCAAACAAGACCGGCGCAAAAATCGTGACTGACATTTTTGCTAAATACCAAGGAAGGATGTGATCATGGCCGATCATTCTGCGATTGAATGGACGGAAGCCACATGGAACCCTGTCACGGGGTGCACCAAGATCAGTCCAGGATGTAAACATTGTTACGCGGAACGCCTTGCTCATCGACTTCAAGCAATGGGAAGTGACAACTACCGAAATGGTTTTGCATTAACATTGCAGCCGCAAATGCTGGAGCGTCCCCTCCATTGGAGGCGGCCGCGATTGATTTTTGTCAATTCTATGAGCGATCTATTTCACAAAGACGTTCCAATAGACTACATCCAGCAGGTGTTTGACGTGATGAGGCGAGCCTCATGGCATCAATTTCAAGTGCTAACCAAAAGAGCTGAGCGACTTGAGCAACTGGCTCGAGAGATTGATTGGCCAAAGAACGTCTGGATGGGAGTAAGCGTCGAGAACTCCGACTATCAATTTCGGATTGACCACTTGCGACGAATTGGCGCTCATCTCAAGTTTTTATCCCTCGAACCGCTGCTCGGCCCTCTAACCAAATTAGACCTCGCGGGCATTGATTGGGTGATCGTAGGCGGCGAATCTGGACCAAAGGCGCGACCAATGAATGAATCTTGGGTGATCGAAATACGGGATCAATGTTTGTCGGCAGGTGTCCCGTTCTTCTTCAAACAGTGGGGCGGCGTCTTTAAAAAGAAAACTGGACGGCTGCTAGTTGATCGAACATGGGACCAACTTCCTTTCACGCAAACAAAAGCCGCGGGATGACTTTCGCAGGCCGTGAGTTTTCGATTTTCCGCAGTATCAATTGAACAGGAAGTGGCAGATGTCGCCGTCCTGCATCACGTAGGCTTTCCCTTCGACGCGAAGCTTTCCGGCCGAGCGGATGTCTTTTTCCGACTTGTAGGTTTCCAGGTCTTCCAGTGTGTAGATTTCGGCGCGGATGAAGCCTTTTTCGAAGTCGGTATGGATCACCCCGGCGGCTTGCGGAGCGGTTGCTCCGATCGGAATCGTCCAGGCACGAACTTCCGTTTCCCCGGCGGTGAAATAGCTCTGCAAGCCGAGCACACGGTAAGCTTCGCGAGCCAGCGCGGCCAGGGCCGGCTCTGCCAGTCCAGCCCCTTCGAGCATCTCAGCCCGATCGGCTTCGTCGAGTTCCGCGATTTCTGATTCGAGCTTGGCACAGACCGGAACGACGGACGCTCCGACCTTGGTGGCGAAGTCGCGCACCTGCTGCACCAGCGGTCCCTTCCCTTCCAAATCGTTCTCGTCGACGTTGGCGACATACAGAATCGGCTTGGCGGTCATCAGGCCGTAGCTCTTGACGACTTTCATTTCCACTTCGTCAAATTCCATCTTCCGTAGCGGCTCTTCCGTCGCCAGATGAGCCAGACACTTGCGGATCACTTCGACGCGATATTTGGCATCCTTATCGCCGCTCTTGGCAGTCCGCTCGGCCTTTGACAGCGAATTTTCCAGCGTCTGAATGTCCGCCAACATCAGTTCGATTTCGATCGTTTCGATGTCGGAAACGGGATTCACTTTCCCCGTAACGTGGATCACATCGGGATCTTCGAAACAGCGAACGACCTGCAGGATGGCATCGACTTCGCGAATGTGCGTCAGGAACTTGTTCCCCAGCCCCTGCCCTTCGCTGGCCCCTTTGACGATTCCAGCAATATCGACCAGCTTCAGAGCGGCTGGCACGATTTTTTTCGGAACGATGTACTTGGTAATACGTTGCAGCCGGCCATCGGGAACGCTGACAACCCCTTCGTTCGGCTCGATCGTGCAAAAGGGATAGTTGGCACTTTGAGCCGCCTTGGACATCGTCAGTGCGTTAAACAGAGTACTCTTGCCCACATTCGGCAGACCAACGATGCCAGCTTCCATGATTTCGCGAAAACCTTGCCAGAACAGAACTTCAAACAGATTCAGACCGATTTAGATAGCAGACTGATCGGACAAAGTCACGGCAGCCGTGGATGAAACACGGATTCGCATCGACCAGCCCCTCTTCGCATCCAAGGACGCCAAGACCTTGGGCAGATGTTATTCCGGGACAGTTGTCACATCGACTTTGCCCAATCTCTTGGCGAGATTGGCTACGTCAGGTCGAGATTGGCGACGTGGAATTTCCATGTTCCATCGTTAATGCATCTACCGCTAAGATCGTCGCATGAGTGATGTCAGCCAGATCTTGAATGCCATCGGCAACGGCGACCAACACGCCGCTGCCGACTTATTGCCATTGCTTTACGACGAATTGCGGAAACTCGCGGCGCAGAAACTAGCTCATGAATCCTCGGGGCACACTCTGCAAGCGACCGCCTTGGTCCACGAAGCCTATCTGCGACTCATCGGTGGCCAGGACGAACAGTGCTGGGATAACCGAGGTCATTTTTTCGCGGCGGCCGCCGAGGCGATGCGACGAATTCTGATCGAGAACGCTCGACGCAAGCTGCGAATTCGCCATGGCGGAGAATTCGAACGCATCGAACTTTCGCCCGAGATTGCGGAGGCCAATCAGCATCCCGAACGGCTGATCGAACTCGATGCCGCCTTAACAAAGCTGTCTGCGGAAGATGCCGCTGCCGCCGAAGTAGTGAAGCTACACTTCTTCGCGGGCCTCCCTTTGGATGAAGTGGGGGCGCTACTTGGGATCTCACGAGCAACGGCGTACAGACAGTGGTCGTACGCCAGATCCTGGCTGAAGTGTGAGATGCAGGACGAGTGAATACGATCATCGCAACGCTCTCGATATCTGTCCCTTAAGGCCTTCCAATGACAACCAACTACGATCCGATCGCCGAACAATACAAACGTTCCAAACAGCAGCCGTGGCGGACTTTCATCGAGTGCCACACGCTGCTAGAACTGATCGGCGACCCACGCGGCCTGTCAGTCTTAGACGTTGCCTGCGGCGAAGGCTTCTACACGCGAATGATCCGCGAACGAAAAGCGGGCAGCGTCACCGGTGTGGACCTGTCGCAAGGGATGATCGATCTGGCACAAAAGCAGGAGGCTGAGCATCAGTTGGGAATCAACTATATCGTCGGCGATGCGAGAGAATTACCCACTGCTGATCCCTACGATCTGGTGATAGCCGCGTATCTGCTGAATTACGCTCAGACTCGCAGCGAACTGCAGGCGATGTGCAATGGGATCGCCCGATCGCTCAAACCCGGCGGCCGTTTCGTGACGGTCAACGGGAACCCCGCCTTGCACTTCCCGTCAGCACCGTCGTATCGCAAATACGGGTTCGAAACCAGCGTCGTCGGGCCATGGACTGAGGGAGCCCCTATCACCTGGAAGTTCTACCTCAGCGACAGCGTTTTCGAACTCGAAAACTATTTCTTAGATATCGCGATCCACGAAGCGGCCTTCAAACAGGCCGGTTTCCGCGAAATCCGCTGGCATGCCCCGCAACTATCATCGCAAGGCTTGGCCGACCACGATCAGCAGTTTTGGTCCGACATCCTGACCCATTCGCCAGTGACGTTTATTGAGTGCGTGAAGTAGCGAAGAAGAAGTAGCCACGGATGGACACGGATCAACACGGATTCGGAGGAAGACAGGATCAGAGGCAAGAATCGGACGAGCAGAGATGACTTAACCTGCGTTCATTTTGCCTTGCTTGATCCGTGTTTCATCAGTGTTCATCCGTGGCTAACACCTTCTTCCACTCTTCTGCCAATCTATGGCCGCTGCGACTGATTTCGAATTCGCGGACGGCGCGTTCCCGGGCCGCGATGCTCATGGTTTGTATGAGCTCTTGATCCTGCAGCAGACCGATGACCGCCGTGGCCAGTCCCTTTGGGTCGCGCGGAGGAACGAGTCGCCCCGTCATGCCATCGATCACGATTTCGGCCGTCCCACCGACCTCGGTGGCAACGACAGGAACGCCAGAAGCAGCGGCTTCCAAGAGGACTCGCCCATACGGTTCCTGGTTGGCGGGATGAACGACGAGATCAAGTTCGGTCAGTAAAGCGGTGACGTCATCGCGATAACCGAGGCAGTGCAGATGCGATGTCAGGCCGTGCTCCGCGAATCGATGATGGATTGCCTGCTCGAACTCGATGCTTTCGGCTTTCGTTGATGACCGACTTCCCAAGATCAGGAAGTGAGTATCCGGGACCGCTCGCACGATTTCGGGGGCGGCTTCGGCCAACACGTCTTGTCCCTTTCGCAGCCCAATCTGCCCAATCGTGGCGAGCAACACAGCCGAGTCCGGCAGTCCGAGTTGACGGCGCAACCAGCCTTGCCTTGGTCGGGGCTGGAATTGTCCCAGATCAATTCCATTGCGGACGACCACCACGCGATCGGCATCCATCCCCCGGGCTACATGAGCATCCCGCGTTGCCTGGGACACGGCGATCAGTCGCCGATTACGATTGAGATCCGCCATAGCACTGGCACTGATGTGAATGATGTCTCGTAAGTGCGATGACGTGGGAATCGCCAGCCGATCAGCGACGCTACCCGTTAGCCGTCCCATCGCCAGGCTGTTCGCATGGAGCAGGTCGGGTGATGCTCGTTGCACGAGTTCCACCAGGTGCGATTCCAACTGCTCGCGAGTCGGCCGTGAGGTGGAATCGCCCCCCAAAAGCCACGGCAAAACCTCAATCCGACGGTGCGTCAGTTCTTCAGCCAGCGGCCCCGTCTGCGGAGCGATCGCCACGAATTCCAGGCTTGGTTCATGCTGTTGCAGCCAATCCAGACAGGCCAGCATCGAACGCTCGCCGCCGTTCAACGTGGCGTATTCAAAGAGGATCGCAATTCGGTCAGGCTTCGTTCTGTCGGTCATGTGCTTTATAGTACGCGATCTCCGCGTGGGATCCGATTCCGCGCGGAGTTGGGAACAGGATGGACTCAAGACGGTAGCAACTGGAAGGAGACTGGGACATGATGAATCGACGATTTGCGGTAGCCGCCTGCCTGGTGGCGGTGGCTTTGGGACTGACGATCAATTTCTCGCAGGGAACCTCTTCGATGGCCGATGAAGCGAAGCAACCAATGCTCGTTCACAACGTGTACTTCACGTTGAAAGAGCAAACACCAGAGAACACTCAGAAGCTGATTGATGCCTGCTACAAGTATCTGAAAGATCACCCCGGCGTCGTCTACTTCGGTGCGGGACCGCTGGTTCCCGAACTGGATCGCCCGGTCAACGTCCGCGACTTCAACGTCGCCCTCTGCGTGGTCTTCAAGTCGAAAAAGGACCACGACGTCTATCAGACGGCACCGCTGCATCTGAAGTTTATCGAAGAGAACAAGCCCACCTGGGACAAAGTGCGCGTGTTTGACAACTACGCCAAGTAGCGTCTGAGGCGTCATCGTTTCAAGACCGCTGTCACCAAGTCAGGGACAGTGGTCTTTTCGTAGCTGCTGGATCGTTATTCCCGTAATTTTGTGTTCTTCATCACCTTGCGACATCGCGCCTCTGCGTCTTGGCATTGATAACATTCCGCCTGCTCATGCGCGACGAAGTTATCCGCGTGCTAACGCAGCGCGGCTCACCAAAATCAAATGTCGCCCGATGTTTGCTGCTCGACCCATTCGTCGAGTTCATTCAGTTCTCGTTCGTAGCCGCCCGATAGAATCGGGAAGCGGCACCAGGTCTTGGGGTCGAGGTTTTCATCGTCCAGATGGAACGAGGGAGCAAACCGTTCTCGCTTCCATTGATTGCGGCACCACAGCGTGAAGAACCGCCGCACCCAGAATGCCAACTGTGGCAGATCATATTGCGGAAACGTTTCACGCAGGTGCCATAGGCATTCCAATGGCGTTCGCTTGTCACGGATTGATGATCGCTCGATCGAATCGAGCACATCGTATGGCATCAGGTCATCTTCGTCGGTGTGCTTCGACGCGTGTGGCCGCAATTCTGCTGTCGGAGGCTGTACGTTGACGGTGGCCAGCTCGGGATGAGGTCGATCTCCCGTGGGCCCTGTCTTTTCCATCCAACGCAGCCAATGTCGCAGGAAGGCCTTATCGATCCCCGTCACGGGCGACAAGCCGCCGGACGTATCACCATCCATCGTGGCGTACCCCACCGCCGCTTCACTGCGATTGCTGGTTGCCAGCAACAAGGCCTGACGCGTGTTCGCCATCATCCAGACGCCGGGCGAGCGGACTCGGGCCTGAATATTCTGCAGTGCCAGATCGTCCTTTTCCCAAACAAGTTCTCGGCCCAGTGCCTTCGAGACCATAGCGATGTAGTCGCGGACCAAACCATCGACATCAAACTCGTGGAACTCAGCACCGATGCCATCGGCGACGGCCTTCGCGGCGTCTCTTGTCGTCTGCGTGCTGTTCTTCGTCGACTGGTACACACAGGTCAACAAGCGCCGGACGATGCCAAAGTTATCAGTCGCTTCACCAAGTTGAGCGATGTAGGCCAGCTTCGCGAGAAATCGCTCGCGGCCCAATTCAGTGACGCCGAATTCGACGAGCATCGCACAAAGGAGCGAGACCGCGGCCGAATCCGCACCGCCGCTGATCGAAACCACGAACCCGCGCGAACGACTTTTGCGCAGGTAGTCGAACAGTCCCAACGAGACCGCCCGCGTGAACTCTTCTTCTTTCAGTTCGGGGCTCAGTTCCCACGGAGCCGGCTTGGGATGCTCGACGATGTAACTTGCCTTGTGGAACTGAAAAGGTGCACGAACGGCGCTGTCATGCGGATGACCGATCAATGGACGAAAGCTTCCCGTGCGGGCTCGACCCATCCGAATTTCGTCGATGTCTAGCGTCGCAACAGTGATCGCGGAATCCGCGTAGCTGAATCGTGGACCCGATGCCAGCAGGCGACCTGCTTGAGCAATCAACGCACCTCCGTCATAGATCGCTCGGCCAGATTCGTTGCCAACCAGATTCGAGTAGACGTACCCCACACTGAACGCTCGCGAACCTTCCAGTACGAACCGCTGACGGATGCCGTGCTTCCCAAACGCGAAGTGGCTGGCACTCGGATTGAGGATGATGTCGACGCCGCGTTCGGCCAGATCGGCACCCGGTCGATTCGCCACCCAGGCGTCTTCGCAGATCTCGAACCCCAGTCGGACATCGCCGACGTCGAATAACAGGTCACCAAACGGCAGCGTCTGACCTGCGATCTCGACCTGCTCACGAGTCCCATTCGGCCAGCGCTTGAACCAGCGCGGCTCGTAGTGGATTCCCTCGCCCGCCAGATGTTGCTTGGCGACAAACCCCAGCAGCATTCCGTTGACAGCCAACGCGGCGGTGTTAAACAAGGCACCTCGGTGCAGGAACGGCAGCCCGAACGAAACAGCCATACCGGTCGTCTCGGGCAGTAGTTCCAGCAGGAGCTTCTGTGCCATCGCCTGCGTGCCGTTCGACAGGAACGCGTCTTCGCAGCCATAGCCGGTGATGCACAATTCCGGCAGACAGAGAATGCTGACCTGCTGTCGTCGCGCCTCGTGAATGGCCTCGACAATCGCTTTTCGGTTCGCTTCCCAGGCCAGCGGCGTCGTGTTGAGCACCGCGGCCGCTACCTTGATCAATCGCATGCAGCGTCCTTGTGGTCGTGCTATTCGGACGAGGCAAACCCCATCCCGGAATACTAGGTTGTTCTTCGTTTGGCCGCGTGCGCATCGCCCCGCGCGTGAGATAGACCTGCAACTTCACGCCACGACCTATGCGTCACATACGTCGCATCAGTCCCATTCTTCGGGACTTCAGTAGATAGCAGACCGCATCTCACGCGCGGGGCGATGCCCACGCGGTTAAACAATTCTATACAACCGGGGGACGAACGACACGTGACCGACGATCTATGTTCAATCAGCGCTGGTAGACGCAGCAGTCACTTCAATCGAACCGCAGCATCAGGACTTCGGCTTCCCACTGCTGTTTGAACTCGTCCAGATCGTGTTTGCCGAGGACTTTCCTCAGTGATTCGATCCCAGTCGGGTCGGTTGCCACGTTCTTGCGAAACGTCCGATAGAACTTCTGCAGCAGATCCCGCTCCTGCAAGTAGTAACAGAGGTAACGAGCCTGGGAATAGTTCGTCCCTTTGTCCTGGTCGTAAAATTGACGAGTCGTCGTCTGGCACAACGTTTCAAACGTCGGGACGCTCCCCTTGCGAATTGCCGATTGCAAGCCGCGTAGCCGCCAGTTTGTCTGCCCAACGATGCGACCGTCCCGCTCGGCCGATTGCTCATACAGCGATGCCAGGCCTTCATTGAACCACGACGGACACTCGGGAAAGTTTGCCGCCATGAACGGATGCACGATCTCGTGAACCAAGGTCCCGCCACCCGTAGCGATATCCATGTACAGCGCGTTGTGACTGGATGCATAGAACCCGTAAGGCGTCGTGGGCTTCTTCCCATACAGAGTCGTGGTGTGTTCTTCGTAGCTATTCGCATCCTGAAACAGCCAGATATCGATGATTTCGGTCGGATCGTTAGAGAAGTATTCTTGCTTCAAGTGATCCACAGCCCACTTGACGGTTTGTTGTGATCGCAGTTTGACCGTGTCCAACGATTCATCGCCGATGACGACAAACGGCGGTTGAACCACGATGGAAAAGCCGTCGTTGGGTAATCGCTTCTTCAACCCTTCAATGTGACGTTGATAGTCGGTCTTCGTAGAAATCTTGGCTGTTGGGGGTACGGCAATTGGCGCTGCAGGCCTGTCCGCAGCGCTCAATAGAGATCTCGGACAGATGGGAAGCAACGCAAGGGAGATTGCCAGTGCGCAGCCGAAGCAGTCTTGCTGCCTGTTCATCGCCAGTCCTTCCGCGATGCCGGGATTGTTCTAATCGTTCACCAGTTCTACCACGTCTTCGAGAACTTGCACCAGCTTTATTTGACGCTGAGTCTGCGCAGTATTAAATGAAAACCGCTCATGCGGACAGGATTCGTCCACATGAGCGGTCAGCAGATTTTAGGCTTAAATCAGCCAGCAAGCTCTAGCTTCGTGGGGCACCAATATACTTGGCATCGCCAAATCCGAGGATTGGGAAGAAGATGAAACCAAAGAATGTCAGGCCGATTCCGAAAACCGCATCTTTCCCAAATGCTTTGGCGAATGCGATCATCATCAAAAGGATCGGAATGATATTGAGACAGGGAATCAGAATGATAGGGAGAACCCACCATACGGGCTTTCCAGCAATCTCTAATGCCACAATCACATTGTAGACAGGAACAATCGCTGCCCAGCCCGGCTTTCCTGCTTTCTCAAAAGTTTTCCATGCCCCTGCGACAACTACGATCACAAATAAGAACCCCACTAACATTCCAACGAGTCCGCCGATTAGCGCCGCGACTCCACCGCCATCACCGTCGTTTTGTGCCAGCAGCC
>CBIHQO010000006.1:0-25618 GCA_966211735.1 uncultured Schlesneria sp. | reverse complement strand
TCTTCGAGGTGTCGACCGGGGGCGTGCCGCGTCTCTCCTGGACCACTCCGACTCTGGGTCTGCCGTCGTGTCTTGTGGAGGACCTCAATGTCTCTACCGCCGCGGAGAGTGCCGCCTTGATCCGCCGAGTCCTGGCTGGCGAGCAGGGTGGCCCTCGCGACATCGTGGTGGCTAACGCCGGCGCCGCGCTGTTCGCCGCCAACCGAGCGGCAACGATTCACGAAGCTGTCACGCTGGCATCCGCTGCCATCACCGATGGACGAGCCGCCCGGCTTTGCGAACGACTGATTGAGTTCACGCAGCCCAAGACGTGAACCGCGGAGGAAATCGGTCCGCCTCTAACTACGGCACGCTAAGTCTCCCACGCCGGATCATAGCACCCTTCGATATCAGGTCCGAATGTGGTTCGCATCCACACTGCTTGCGACACGCTCGTGCCGTCTTCAAGCCAGTAACGACATTTTCGAAATTTGGTGCCAGCCAAGGATGGCGATGCGAATGCAAGCTGCTCGCAGGCCTTCGTTCCATCGTCGTAGTACTCAACACCGTGGCCCCACGCGATCGTGTATCCTGCCCAGGTTCGACGGACGATTTGCTGTCGGTAAATCGAACCATCTGAATTCAGGCATCTGTGCTCAAATGTTCGGAAGCACCAATAGCCCATGCCCAGATACTGATCCAGCAGCGACAAGGTCCAAGTCATCCAAGACGCGTCGCGACTTCGTCGAATCCCTTCTCGAAAAAGCAACCCCATACGAGGCAGCCCGCTATTGCCCAGTACGTCGATGAATTCAACATGTGGGTACATCAGAGCGACCGCGAGAAAGGAGATCGTGTGACGGTCATGACAACGCGAAATATTGTCATCGGTTCCATCATGGTGGTCAAGATGACGGCGTGCGACGACTGAGCGAAAGTGCAGTTGTCGCTCGTGGTCTTGATCTTCAGGCCCAAGGGGCCGGAACTTTTCCCAGCCAGGGCCCTTCGGCCCTGGAGCTGATCCCGTAAGCAAAGGCTTCTTGAGGCCTGAAGGGCCGGCCCTTTAATCTTGCGCACCGCTCATGACTCGACGAGTGACGCATATGCCCGTGAGGGATCGTCCGCGAATTGGTCTCGTCCCAGGGTTTCTTGCTTGGCCCTTCTATCAAAGGACCGGCCCTTCAGGCCTCAGGAACGACTTTTCGTGGGCTCGGATTCCAGGGCCGAAGGGCCCTGGCTGGGAAAAGGTCCGGCCCCTTGAGGTTGTGAGTTTTTCACAAGTTGCCCGCCAATCGCGTTCTGACCGGAAAAAGGACCCCGTAGAATCGCTCTAAATCGACGAGTGACCGCTTGCTTGACTCAAACCTCATCCGCAAAAACGTGCATTTCGAAAAAATCACAGCCTCCTTGGGCCTCAGGAAACAGCACCAGTGATTGACTTACGAAGCCTGCCGCATCCGCAGCGTTGGCTTCTCCAAGGTGACGACCGTGTTGGGTGGCACGCTTTCATAGACGGAGGCACTCGCCCCGATGACCGAATTGCGGCCGATCGTCGTCGTGCCGCCTAGCACCGTCGCATTGGCGTAGATCACGACGTTTTCTTCAATCGTGGGATGCCGCTTTGAGGTGCGAACCAGATTGCCTTCGTCGTCCTTTGTGAAGCTTAACGCCCCAAGAGTGACCCCTTGGTACAGCTTCACGCCCGCTGCGATCTCGGTCGTCGCACCGATGACGACACCCGTTCCGTGATCGATGAAGAAGGATGGGCCAATCGTTGCGCCGGGATGGATATCGATCCCGGTGCGACCATGCGCCCACTCGGACAGCATCCGCGGGATCAGCGGCACCTTCAGCTTGTGCAGCTCATGCGCCAACCGATAGATCGTGATCGCTTCCAGGCCGGGATAGCAGAAGATGATCTCATCCAGGCTGCCGGCCGCGGGATCCCCGTCGTAGGCCGCCTGCACATCGGTCGCCAGCAGTCGGCGGACATCGGGCAGGCGCTGCAGAAACTGAATCGCCTTTTCTTGACCAGCCGCTTCGAAGTCCGGCTGAACCTCGCCGCACGCAATCTGATTCTTGCGACGGAAGTCGTGACGCAGAGCGCGGGTGATCTGTTGCGTCAATCGGTCATGCAAGCCATCGATTAAATCGCCGACGTGATAGGTGACGTTGCCAAAGTGCAGATTCTGCCGCTTGCGGTAGCCGGGGTAGAGAATCTCTTTCAGCGTCTCGGCAACCTCGACCACGGCATCCATGCTGGGCAACGGACAGTGCCCCAGATGATTGATCGTGGCAATGTCGTGATAGGTGTCGACAATGCGATCCGTCAAATCGGGTAGCAGATCTTTCAGTCGAATGTCTGTCGCCATGATCCATACCTTCCACGAAACCGTCTGCTCACACGACGCACCATTGCAATCGGCTCACGACCGCACCGGCTGTATGGAATCCGACAATCCCGATCGCACGCCGGTTCGGTGCAGCCCGCAAAGTCGACCGCACCGTCAAATCTTAACGTCCCGAGCGGCAAAGTGACCTGTCACTGCCGATTTGGCGACTGATTTTTCCGCAGCATCGTCCGCGGATCGGTATCGGCCAGATCGAGTCTGCGGGCTGCGGCGATGAGTTTGGATTCGTTTCGCGCCGTGGTCGATTCCGATCAGGTTGCCGGCCACTCTTTGCGTGGCGCAGCACTAGTGCGTGATGCACTTTGTCTCGCGTTGCGGCATGGGTTAGACCAGATGGCTTTCCGTCCGCCGGACGCCACTGTTACGTGCAATGCGATCCTACAAGGTTCGTCGGGATGACGTTTCGCCATCTGCTCGTCGATGCGTTTATGCCACCGGAAAGTTCCGAGCCTCACTACTGGTTCGAAACTCGTAAGCCGTTCTGCAACCTGGTTTTCCTGCTTCCGCTGCTGCTGGTTTACGAACTGGGCGTGGTGCTGATCGGCGGGGCCGATTCGGATTCGTTCCGCAACGGGGCCGATGCATGGATGCGGCAATTCCTGCTGCACCTGGGAATCGACCTGATCTGGATCCTGCCGTTCTCGTTGATCGCAGCCCTGCTGGTCTGGCAATGGGCCAGCCGCCAACCCTGGCGAACGTCGTGGGATACACTCGGCGGCATGATCGCCGAAAGCCTGCTGTTTGCCTTCGCGCTGATCCTGATGGGTCAGGCTGTGGACTCCTGCTTCCGCCAGTCGCCGTCCAATCTGCTGGTCGTCGAAGGAACCGGTTGGGCATCGAGCGTCCTGGTTCGATCGGTGACATTCCTGGGTGCCGGAATCTACGAAGAGTTCCTGTTTCGACTGTGCCTGATTCCCATTACGTACGCCGCCTTTCGGGCGCTATTGATTCCCCATCGCTGGTCGATGGGCGCCACGATCGTGATGACCAGCCTCGTCTTTTCACTGGCGCACTACCTCGGTTCGCCCGACCAGGGCTATTCGTTCACGATGCTGACAGATGCGATCCACCGCATTCAGATCACCCGATCACTCTGGTTCAGCTTCGTGTTCCGGACACTGGCCGGTGTCGTCTTCGCCACGCTGTTCTTCCTGCGCGGCTTCGGAATCGCCGTCGGTGCTCATGCGGCCTACGACGTCATCGTCGGTGCCGTGCTGATCTCCGAGTTGTAAGATCTTATCGATAGATCGTCGCCTCGGACCGAGTGAAGTCGTGACCGCTAACCACGCGCAGGATCGCTCGCGCAATCTTCGAGCCACCTCGTTCAGAAGGTTCGATTGGCGAGACTGCCGAGTAATCGGCCGATTCGTTGCAAACCAGGCGCAGATCCAGAACCGGTAGCCCGAGTTCCACGGCAATTCGAATGATCACATCGTTGAAGACTGATAGCGCTGTGACAGCTTCTGACTCCAAACCGGGTACGCTGTCATAGATTGTGCAAATGATCATGCGTTTGCGCAGATTGAGGATCGCGAGTATCATCTGGCGGTACTTGTCGGCAAATTCCTGTTGAACATCCGCCAGCTGCCGCATGAGTTCTGGTGCCGACGCTTGGGAGTCGCGCAATAGCGGGCTGTGCTCAAGAGCATTGTTCCCACCAATACTGATCACGAGATGACTGCTATCATCGGGAACTTTGGCGATTTGCTTCGGCATCGTTTCGACGACAGAGCCGTCGACGGCAAGCAACTCTGCTCGGTCCCCGCGAGGTAACCGCGATCGAAGTTGCTCGATGATCGGATCGCCGCCAGCAACGTAGGCCCCGTTATCGAGAATCGAATCACCCATCAAGACGATGTGGTCCATCGTGAGTCCTTTCCGGCTGGCACCGTTGTTTGTGTCTTGTGTCAGATTGGCAAGCACTGGCCGCATCTGCAACTCACGCGGCACATCAAGCTTTCGCGATGGACATCCACCCTCAGACTTAGTTGAATCTGCGCAGGTCGATTGAGAATCAAGGTGGTGATTCGAAAGGTGACAGCCATGAGACGCGCGTTCGAGTTGGGTTGTGTGGTCTGGTGTTTGACTTCAGGACCGCTGTTCGCGGCGGAATGGAAAGCGCAGCCGTCCCCGCTGACGACCAAGTGGGCGGCGGATGTGAAGCCCGAAGCGCCCCACCCCGAATACCCTCGGCCGCAACTGGTGCGTGAGCACTGGATGAACTTGAATGGGCTGTGGGAATACGCGATTCGCCCGAAGGCCGATACGACTCCTCCTGAAAAATGGGACGGCCACCTGCTGGTCCCCTTCCCCGTTGAATCATCTCTGTCTGGCGTGATGAAACTGGTCGGTCCTGATCAGGCGTTGTGGTATCGCCGCAGTGTGACGCTCCCCAAAGACAAAGCCTGGACCAACAAGAACATTCTGCTGAACTTCGGAGCCGTCGATTGGGAAACCACGGTGTGGGTCAACGGCGACAAAGTCGGCGAGCATCGCGGTGGATACGATCCCTTCACGTTCAATATCACGAGCGCCCTGGCGAAGAAGTCGGACGCCAGCGAAATCGTCGTTCGCGTGTGGGATGGATCCGATGTCGGATACCAGGCTCGCGGTAAGCAGGTTCGCAAACCAGGCGGCATCTTCTACACACCGACCACGGGAATCTGGCAAACAGTCTGGCTGGAGCCCGTTGGCAAGGTATACGCGACCTCGATCGTTGGTCATGCGACAAACTTGGAAAAAGGTACAGCGACAATCAACGTCAGCTATCAGCGAATTCGCGGCGCAGGGAATACGGAGAGCGAGATCGTAGTCATCGACACTGACGGAAAACGATATGACAGCCTTATCTCTTGGTCGGACGAACGTCTCGCTGGCAAGAGTTTCAGCGGAAAGGGCTTCGATAAGAAATGGACGCCGGACTCACCTCATCTGTATGCGATCGAGTTGACAGAAAAGCAGAATGGCGAAGTCGTTGATCGAGTAACCAGCTATTTTGCGATGCGAACCACGTCGCTGGGTAAGGATGAAAAAGGAGTCAATCGCTTGCTGCTGAACGGCAAATTCGTCTTCCAATATGGGCCGCTCGATCAGGGATTCTGGCCCGATGGGCTGTATACGGCTCCAACCGACGAGGCATTGAAGTTCGACATCGAGATCACCAAGAAATACGGCTTCAACATGATCCGCAAGCATGTGAAGGTTGAGCCCGCGCGGTGGTATTACCATTGCGACAAGCTGGGGATGCTCGTCTGGCAGGATATGCCCAGCGGCGATCGCTTCATTGGCCCCAATGACCCCGACATCCAGCGTTCTCCTGAATCGGTCGCCCAGTTCGAAACCGAATGGAAGGCCATCATGGACGCTCTACGCCCGTTCCCCTGCATCGTGATGTGGGTGCCGTTCAATGAAGGCTGGGGTCAGTTTGATACGGCACGAATCGTCGAACTCACTCGCAAGCACGATCCTACTCGATTGGTCGACAATGCCAGTGGCTGGTCAGATCGCGATGTCGGTGATGTCCACGACCTGCATGTCTATCCCGGCCCCGCTTCACCGCCACCGACCGACAAGCGAGCAGCGGTCCTGGGTGAATTCGGCGGGCTCGGCTTACCACTCGAAGGACACACGTGGCAGGGCAAAGAGAACTGGGGCTATCGCAGCTTTCCAGATCAACCGTCGCTGACGGCGGCCTATCTCGATCTGGTCGAACACCTGCGCCCACTGATCGGCTCACCCGGACTCTCGGCCGCGGTCTACACGCAGACCACCGATGTCGAGACCGAAGTGAATGGGCTGATGACCTACGATCGCAAGGTGATGAAGATCCCGGTGGATGTGGCCGCGAAGGCGCATAAAGCTCTCTATCTGCCGCCCCCAACGGTCACTCCGCTGGCGGCCACGTCACAGAAAGAAGCACAGACTTGGAAATTCACCACCGAGAAGCCTGCGGATGGTTGGGAGAAGCCAGGCTTCGAGGATGCCACGTGGAAGGCTGCCCCAGGCGGATTCGGCGAGCGTTCGACACCGGGTTCGGTCGTGCGGACCGATTGGAAGACCAACGATATCTGGCTGCGACGATCGTTTGATCTGAAAGAGAAACCGACCGGAGAATTGCGGTTTTACGTCCATCACGACGAAGACTGCGAGATCTACCTGAACGGAGTCCTGGCCGCCAAGATGACGGGATGGACGACAGACTACCGGTCGTTCCGTATGACACCCGAATCGATTGCCACCTTGAAAGCAGGGCCAAATCTGCTGGCGGTCCACTGCCTGCAAAAGTCGGGCGGACAGTACATCGATGTCGGACTGCTGGAAGTCACCGAGTCGAAGTAGAACGCCAAAACCGCTTAAATCGCACTAAGTTAGTGGGCAATATTGACACCGGCGCTCGCGGCGGGCAATGTCTGCGTCTTAACTTCGTGCGATGCGGCTTGGTTTTCTATGGAAAGTGACATCGATGGGTTGGGAAGCAGTCCTGGTCATGGTCGTCGTGGTCGTGATGGTGGTCGCCCTCGCGATGGAATGGGCGGCCCCCGATTTACTGACCCTGGGTTGCCTGTTGACCCTCGTCAGTTGCCAGGCCGTGTTCGGTTCCAGCAAGCTGCCGGACGTGAGCATCGCCTTTCGCGGCTTCAGCAGTCCGTCGCTGATCACGGTCGGTGTGCTGTTCGTGATCGTCACGGGACTGATGCAAACGGGCGCGATGAGCCTGCTCACGGATCGACTGGTTGGCCATCCGCGAACCGTGCTAAGTGCTCAGATGCGGTTGCTGTTTCCGGTCACGTTCCTGAGTGCGTTCCTGAACAACACGCCGATCGTCGCGATGTTCATGCCGGTTGTGGACGACATCTGCAAGCGGACACGTATCAGTCCGTCCAAGCTGTACATGCCGATGGCCTTCGCGGCCACATTCGGTGGTGTCTGCACCATGATCGGGACCAGCACCAACCTGGTCGTCAAAGGGGCCATGGAAAAGGCGGGGCTGCCGCCGATGGGGTTCTTCGATATCACATGGATCGGACTTCCCTGCGCCCTGGGGGGCGTGATTTTCATCCTGCTCGCCAGTCAAAAGCTGCTGCCCGATCGCAAGCCGGCCCTCAGTCTGAGTGACGATTTGCGACAGTACACCGTCGAGATGCTGGTGCAGGCAGGCGGGCCGCTGGTCAATGTTTCCATCCGAGCCGCCGGACTGCGAAGTCTGCCCGGACTGTATCTGGCCGAAATTGAACGAGATGGCGAGATCCTGGCGGCGGTCGGGCCGAGCGAACATCTGCAGGCGAACGACCGGCTGGTCTTCGTCGGTATCATCGAATCGGTCGTCGACCTGCGGAAGACGCGGGGACTGATTCCAGCGACCGATCAGGTTTCCAAATTGGGCGTTCCGACATCGCATCGCTGCTTAATGGAAGCGGTCGTCTCGAACCGGTGCCCGATCATCGGACAGTCCATTCGCGACGGGCATTTTCGTTCGCGATACAACTCGGCTGTGATCGCGGTCGCGCGCGATGGAAAGCACATTCCCGGCAAGATCGGCGACATCGTCCTGCAGCCTGGCGACACGCTGCTGCTGGAGGGGCACCCTGATTTCGCCGAGCATCAGCGAAATTCCAGCGACTTCTTTCTGGTCAGCCATGTCGAGAATTCGACCCCGATCCATCACGATCGTTCGTGGATTGCCGTCGCGATTCTGGCAGGGATGATTCTGCTGGCCTCGCTGCTGAGTCACGATGCAACGAGCAATCGTCCTGAGGTCGATTTTCTGTTGCCAGCCGCGTTGATTGCGGCCCTCGCCATGATCGTCACGCGTTGTTGCACCAGTACCCAGGCCCGTGAATCAATCGACTGGTCCGTGCTGATCGTGATTGGAGCCTCCCTGGGGATTGGCGAAGCCATCTCGCTCAGCGGAGCCGCCAAGTACCTGTCCCAGCAATCCATTACACTGTGCGGCTCCAACGCCTGGCTGCAACTCGCGGTGATCTACTTTCTGACAATGGTGCTGACTGAACTCGTGACGAATAACGCCGCCGCCGTCTTGATGTTTCCTTTGGCGTTGGAAGTCTCCAGGACATTGGGCGTCAGTCATGTGCCGTTCATGATTGCGATCATGGTCGCCGCATCGATGGGCTTCGCCACTCCGTTCGGCTATCAGACCAATCTGATGGTCTACGGCCCGGGCGGTTACAAGTTTCGCGACTATCTGGCTGTCGGCATCCCGCTCGACCTGGTGATGATGGCTATCACCGTGTCGCTGACTCCCTTCGTCTTCAAGTTTTGAGCGGAAGGACGAGCGGGGTATCAGGCAACGCCGTGAACACTTTATCTGCATTGAATGACGAGAGACGTGCCACTGGTTGGCCGCTTCGGACAACCCGTACCGACGCCAACTGGGCATGACGGTGATCACTTCGGCCTCTGCGGCGTGCAACCAACGACAACTCAGAATCAGTAAGAAACACCTTGCTGGACGGCTTTTCGATCGCCATCGCACTGGTTGTCCGAAGCGGCCAACCAGTGGCACACCCGCGTTTATTTCAGCGTGACAAATGATTCACAGCGCTGGCCATCAGGGCTTCTGTTCCAACTCGGCGGCTAAGAGATCGCACTTGGCCTGATCGCCCGCATCGGCTGCGATCAACATCCACTCCTTCAAGATCGCTGTTGTGAAGTCCCGATCCAAGCTTTTGCTGGCTTCAAGTGCCCGTTGACCGAGTTGTTCGCCTAGAGTGGCCAGAGGTTTGCGCGTCAGGCACTCGCGAGCGACCAGCCAAAGGCCCGTCGAATTGAGTGCGGAGCCGACTTTTGCCTGTTCAGCTATTGAGACGGAATGGGCTCGATCTGCTTCGATCAACTTGTTGATCGCCAGCGTCGCCTGTTCCAGATCATCTGCCACGGCGCACAAGTAGGCCGTGGTCGTCAACGCGGCCATCTTTCCCGGCGATTCGTCGCTGATGCGTTCGAGCGCTGCAAGAAATCGGCTGCGCAATTCGGGGTCTCGCGAGATCTTGCTGAAAACAGTGCCCCATCGAGTCCCAATTCGACTTGGCACCGCAAACAAATGGAGGCTGAAGATTGGTGATTTCGCGTCCAAGTCTTCGACATATTTCACCATCGTCTCCGGATTCAATTCACGAAGCGCGTCAGACAGACCGGAGACGAGTTCACCATGAGTCACAGCCCCACGCTTGACGGCCGGCAAGTAGAGTTCGATGGCATCGATGGGGCAACCGATCGATCGCAAGCGACTGCCAATGTGGACAGCCTGGAAGAAATCGGCGGTCGAGACGACCTCTTTTGTGTCGGTCAGAATCCCCGCCGGGACCTGCGACAATAGTAAATCGCGAGCGTCAGCGGTTCGGCCATGCTTCACATAGGCATCAATCAGGGTCACACCAGGCGATGCCGCGGACTTCCAGTCATGTCGTTCGTTCAAGCCGATAGCGAGCGTCAGATAGTCGGCCCCCACATCCAAACCCTCTCGATGCCGGACCAACTCGCCGCCGATTTCCCAAGCCATGAACTCACGATATTTCAGCACCTTTTCCAGATTGGGTCGCAGTTTCTTCAAGACAGCGACCCCTTCGGCAACGCGGCCCCGGCGGAGATTGATCAAGGCCAAAATCGCTTCGCCACCGGTCCAAGTTGGCGTCTGCATCAACTTCTGTTCAATCTCGGCCGCTGGTCCGTCGAGCTTGCCGCTAGCTTCCGCGAGAGATAGCCAGCGGTTCAAGACCGTTGTCAGGCCAGTCACCTTGAAGTCATCTTTCCGACTCACCGCTCGTCCAAAACTGGTCCAGGATGTCGGCACTTGATTGGAGTCGTCCGGCACGATGACCGATGACAACTGCTGCTGGACTTCGGTCAGCATCCACCAGCGCTCATCCGCAAACCGTTGCAGCAGATCGATCCGCCGCTCGCGGTGTTTGCCCCACATGCTCAGGAACAGTTTGTTTGCGGCGGATTCCAGTCCGCCGACCTCACGAAGCTGATCGATCACGCTGGGCAAGACGACCAACTGGTTGTTCGAAAATCCCCAATCCAACTGCAGCAGCAGTTCCGCAAAGACAAAGCGCTCTTCCCGTCCTTGATACTGTTCTAACGTCGGTCGAATCTGCGATGCCAGAAATCCAGGTTCGCTATCGGTCAGGATGGCCAACTGATCGATCGCCTCGTACTCCAATCCGGTCTCCATGTACTTCAACGCCAGACTTAAACGGTCCGCTGGTCTGTCCAGTTTTCGCTTCTGCTTCTGGATTGCGAGCAGCTCGACGCGCTTGGTGTGTCCGGCGGCCTGGTGCAATGCGATCAGTCGATTCAGAGCGTCTGCCTGGGACTTCATTTCATTGGCCTTGGCCTCCTCTCTGTCAATCAAATCCATCAGTTGCCCCGAAGCCTGCAGCACCTGATAGCAACGCAGCCGTTCCGCTGCTGGGTCTGACACGGAGTCATATTGGTATTCGACCAAGTTGCCGTTCGCACCGCGGAGATTGCGCATCCCTGGCGGAGACCGATCGAGTTCCGTCAAGAGCAAGAGCGCGGTCGCCGAAGCACGGTCCATCGCTCCCATCCCAAATTGCGCGTCCATCAAGACCCTCGATTCGGCCATATACGGTCGACGGTCCTTCGTCGCGCGCAACAGCATGGCCTCGGCCTTCTCCGCCTGACCGTACTTCACCATTTGAGTCGCGAGGCTCACCAATTGTTGATCTGGCACCTCTCCATCGGCCAGGCGTTCGAGGATTCGTTTAATCCTGGTCGGCTCGACAGAAGCGATCGCTAGCCGATAGCCGATCGAATTCAACATTCGCCGCTCTTCGGTGGTATTGACAGTGATGCTTTCGAGCAGATCAAACGCTTTTTCCATTTGATGGACGGCTTCGAATTGCAAAGCCAGACCGAACCTCAGATCTTGCCTTTGCGGGAATCGCTCGCTGGCTTCTGCGAAAATCGCCAGGGCTTGGTCACGCTTATTCTGCGACCACAGCAGATCGGCGAGCGTATGCTGCCAGTATAGACACTCAATTCCGGAATCCGTCGTGTTCTGAATTTGTTGATTGATCATCGAAACCAATTCGTCGGTGCGATGGGACAGACGGAACTGATCGATCACCACTTTGAGCATCTCGGCGGCACTCTTATCGAAGACGATCGCAGGCATCTCCTGATTCATGCGAACCGCATTCGCCGTCATGAAATTGCGGGCTTGAGGCTGCGCCGGCTGGGCTCCGGGCGGCCTCGCATTGGCAACCGTGTTCCTTGCCGGCACCACAATCGGAAGTTGCCAGACACCCACGGCAGCAGGCCGTTGGTTCGCATGGCGAGCGGAGAGACGAATATAACGGCACCAGATCGCCCACAGGAGATCCGGATCCTTGGACTGCTGCAATCGATTCTGCAACATCAGCGGCAGGCGCTCCGGTGCCAGGAATTGCAGGATCGTCGAATACTGGCCAGCCGGAGCGACACTCGCCTTGACCGGATGTTCCTCGATCGCGATCAAGCGGTCTAACAAAGTCGGTAGGCTGGCGACTTCGGCTGTCGCGCGCTGCTGAAACAGCAGGTAAGCGATTTCAGTCCGTGTCGACGCGTTTTTGGCGACGTTCGTGAACAGTTCATCGGCGACCGATTGGCGATCTGCCAGAGTCAGTTCCGTTGCCAGCCCACCCAAGAGAATGACATTGTAAGGAACCAGTTCTGGATGCGCCGCAATCTCGCGATAGATGGCCACTGCTTCGTCGAGTTCTTTCGTATCCAGACTCGGCAGCCTTTTCACCGGTTGTACAGACGTGGGGCCCCCTTGACCTGCTGGTTGAGCCAAGGCCTGGCTGGGAATGCGCAGTGTCTGCGATGCGATCGCTGGCTGAAGCGGGCCTGTGAGATTTTGCAGAAAGACAATCTTTGCTTCGAGGTCATCCGGCGAAAGTAGCATCCACTGCCGTGCCAGGTCGCGAAGACTTTTTCCCGGCGCCTGTGTCGAGCGAACCACAAACTGATCGATGAAATGCTCGCGACTGACGGAGGTCTTCAGTTCCGGAAACTTCTGATCGATGAATCCCCCACCTACGGTTTCGGCAAGCCAAGCCAACGCATACATTCGCGCTTCGCCGTAGTCGATCGGATCCCAGTTCTGCTGCGCCTGCTGGAGTTGCTGCGCCTGGGTCCGGTTCGATCCTGAAACAAAGACTGCTGGCGTCTTGCGCGCTTGCAATGCAAATCTCATTCGCTGCAAACTCGCCAGTCGTTCAACGATCGGCAACGAGATCGGCGTGAGTTGCGACAACCGTGATCGTCGCACGAGTGACGGCGTATCCACCGGAATATTCAGCTTGAGCAATTCGACGAATAGCCCTTTCGCCTCATCCGAGGCAGCCGTCACGTTGGCCTCTCGATACAGTAGCTCCCAGTTATCGGGGAATCGTCGTCGTAGCGCCTGGACGCGGGCAATCGCCTCCTTCGTCAAGCCGCGGTGATGCAACGTGTCGACGAGCTTTATCGCCTCCGCCGTCAACTGCTGCTCACCCGCGTTGGTCACGAGCAGTTCCATCGCTTCTTCGCTATTTCCCGCTTGCAACAACAGTTGCACAAGTTGCGTTCGCTCGGCATCGTTGCCCGTCAACTTCAACAATTGGCGCTGAATTCGGACCGCCATTTCGAAGTCTTGTTGCTGCTGAGCCAGCGTTCGGGTGTAGGTCAGCAATTCCGTATCGCGGGTTTCATCTGTGACCAACGGTTCCAACTTTTTCCTGGCTGTGGACGGATCACCGGCCGCCTCGTAAGCGTGAGCCAGGCAGATAGTCATCTCACGATGTTTTGCGGGATCGCGGCTTTCACGTTCCAGTCGACTGTAGAGCGAATCAAGTTGTCCCTTTCCGAGCAACACTGTCGCTAACTGCTCGACAACCGCAGTGCGATCGGAATGTTCGCGTGACCGATCGAAGGCCCGCCACAACAATTCGACGGCTTCTTGTTCTTGTTTATGCTCGGACAAGACGGCCGCCAATCGAAGCAAAGTCGGTACATCACCGGGATTGTTTCGCAGCGCCAGCCGCAACGTTTGAATTCCTTCGTCTTTGCGTCCCAGTCGAAAACAAAGCTGTGAGAAGAACTCGTTGAATTCCGAGTTCGCCGGGGCCGCGGCAATCAGATCGCGGCCTGCCTGCAGAGCCTGCTCAGAATGACCAAGCCGCTCTTCGAGATTCGCGATCTGCCGCAGATACTGTGTCCGGAACCGACGGTTCAGCGTTGCCAGCCTGGTATTGATCTCGACGGCACCACGCAAATTCCGGGCGGACTCGTTCAACCTCGCTGCCGTCACTAGAAACGGGATCGACTGCGAGTCCACTTCGACGCTCTTCTGAATTGAGCGCAGCGCTTCCGGAGGTTGATTGTTCGCCTCGTAGGCGCGCGCCAGCCAGTACCAGCGCTCCGCCTGCTGGGGTTGCCGCTCCAGTTCAGCCGTCACTTCGAGAATTCGCCCGCTCAGGCGATCAAGGGACTTCAGTTCGCTCAGTTCTCGTTGCAACCAGCGTTCGCGCTCTTCGTCGGTCACCGCCAACATCTGAAATGAGGCCAGATGTTGGAGGGCTTCTTCATGCCGCTTGGCACGTGACAGCAATGCCGAATGCTTCAGCAACAGATCCAGGTTCTTCGGATCCAGTCGGCACGCCTGTCCGCTGGCATCGATCGCCTCGGGAAGCTGATCGTACTGTGCCAGGACTTCGGCCAGGCGTGCGACGTTCGGTGCGGACTCACGAGGTCCTGTCGCGATTTCACGCCAGACGCTCAGGGCTTCGTCTTTCCGTTTCAGCGAATACAGGTACTCGCCAAGATACTCTCGATATTGGACGTCATCCGGAGCCAGTTCGATCGCACGGCGAAACAACTTGATGGCGTCATCGGTCATTTCGGCGTGACGAAAGAGATCCGCCACCTGCAGCGCCGCATGAGCATCCCCTGGCCGAATAGTAAGCAGCTTGCCCCACACAAGCGCCGCATCCTGCTGACGCGATGCCATCGGCCGAGAAGCGACCTTCAGGATCGTACGTCCCCATTCGCGAATCGTGTCGACGTTGTTCGGTTCCTGTCGATCCAGCTCCGCATACTGAGCAATCGACTCGTTGTAGCGCCGGTCATTCAAGAGCTGCGTGATCAACGTCCGACGCAACGGCAGATTCGAAGGAGCCAGTTTGAGACCGCGTTGCAGCCATTTCTCCGCCTGGTTGCCGTTCCCCTGTCCAATCAATAACTTGGCCACGCGCGAGATCGCATCGAGGTCCTCGGGATGTTTGTCGATCCAGGCTTCATAATAAGCCTGCAAACCCGCCGCATCATTTCCTTTCAGATAGACCGCTTCAATGCGTCGTCGGACATCGCGATACAGCCAGTTGTCGGGATTCAATAGGCCGAGCAGTGCTTCGAGCTCTTTGATCCCCTCGCTCGTCTTGCCCAGCCGAATCTTGATCTCCGCAATCTCGACCTGAAACTGGGATTGGCGATATTTGTCGCGAGTCGCCCGCGCCAGAACTTCGAAACGCGGCAGCGCGTTCTGAAAATCTTCCTCCTCCAGCAGTGTCGTCGCAATCTGCTCCTGAACTCGCAAGTCATTGGGAAACTGCTGCTCCCATCGACTCCAGACACTGAGTGCTTCCGTCCGTTTCTGCGCGCGTTGATACAACTGCCCCAGCGACTGGTAGATCTCCATCAAATCGGCCATTGCTGGCTTCCGCCGGAGCGCTCGCTCCAAGGCGTCTGCCGCTTCCTCGGTCCGACCGCTCAAGCTCAAAAGTTGACCCAGATAGTAAGGGGCCATCGCATTTGCGGGTTGAAGTTGTTCTGCTTTGGTCAATGCGACGATCGCCTGGGGATCATGTCCACGTTGGGCTTCGATCATGCCCACGATCATCCAGCGCGCGGCCGCGTCGATTCCTTCGCGCTGCTCTGCTTGTTGCTGGTACGCCGTCACCAGAGTGTCCAGTGAACCCCGTTCCAAGTGGTATCCGTAGACCTTGTCGAAGGCCGGTCCGCGTCGAGGATTTCGCTCCAGAATCGTCGCAAAGCGTTCAATGTTCTGTCGCTCGACGCCATCATCAGTGGATTCTTGCGCGAGACAAGTCGCGACAGACCCAGCAATTACAACGGCCCATCCCAGCAGCACGGCAAGTACACTTCGCAACATCAATCTGCTCCTGCAGAAGATCAGGCGGCTTCCGTACACGATTGCAGTATAACCGCATTTTGGAAATAGAACTCCGCGTTCTATAATCGGGCAGCCAGCAATCTGCGGTGTCTCGCCGAACAAAGCTATCCCATCGGAAAGGAAACGCGAAGAAGATTCTTCGCAGCTCATGGACATGCCGCTGCAGTTGTTCCATCCTGTGATCCAGCAATGGTTCGAATCGCGATTCGAGTCGCCGACCGAACCGCAACGATTGGGCTGGCCGCATCTGGTCGCCGGCCACGATGCGTTGATCGCCGCACCGACGGGGAGCGGCAAGACACTGACCGCATTTCTGGCTGCAATTGATCGGCTATTGCGATTAGCGGAAGCGGGCGAACTGACCGACGAAATTCGCGTGGTCTATATCTCGCCACTGCGAGCGTTGTCGAATGACATGCACCGCAATCTGGATGTTCCGCTCGCGCAGATCCTGGCCGTCGCCGAAGACCGAGGGATGGCCATCTCGCCGATTCGTGCCGGCTTACGAACGGGCGACACGAGTGCCTCGCAACGCGCGGCCATTCTCAAACGCCCACCGCACATTCTGGTGACGACCCCTGAGTCACTGTACCTGATGTTGACCAGCCCCAAGGCGCGAGAGAAGCTGCAGTCGGTTGAGACAGTAATCGTCGATGAAATTCATGCGTTGGTCCGCGACAAACGTGGTTCGCATCTGGCACTGACGCTGGAACGCCTGGCCGCCTTGTGTCCGCGTCGACTGCAACGCATTGGCCTGTCCGCGACTCAACGTCCGATCGAACTGATCGCCAGATTCCTGGTGGGTGAAGGACCAGCCTCACCTGACGATCCACAAGCCGCACCCGAATTGCCCGTCATTATCGATGTGGGCCATCGTCGCGAACTGAACCTCGCCATCGAAGTGCCGCCGAGTGAACTCGGTACGGTTTGCATGCACGAGCAGTGGGCTGAGATCAACGAGCGGATTGTCGAGCTGATCAACACTCATCGAGCCACCCTGATCTTCGTCAACACCCGCCGACTGGCCGAACGATTGACGCATCAACTGAGCGAACTGCTGGGGCCGGAAGCCATCAGCAGTCATCACGGGTCACTGGCAGCCGATCATCGTCATGACACTGAAAGGCGCCTCAAGACCGGCGAGTTGAAGGCGGTCGTCGCCACCGCATCGCTCGAAATGGGCCTCGACATTGGTTACATTGACCTCGTGATTCAGATCGCGTCCCCGCGAAACATCGCCACGTTCCTGCAGCGAGTCGGCCGGTCGGGGCATGCCTTGGGGCTGATCCCCAAGGGACGATTGTTCGCCCTGACACGCGACGAATTGATCGAGTGCATGGGGCTGATGCGTGGAATCCATCACGGGCGACTCGACATCATCCCGATTCCCGAGGCGCCGCTGGATGTCCTCGCTCAGCAAATCGTCGCGGAAGTCTCGACGCGCGAATGCGGCAGTGATGAACTGTTCGACCTGTGTCGCCGTGCGTTTCCGTTCCGAAATCTCACCCGCACCGATTTCGACCGCATCGTCCTGATGCTGAGCGAAGGGATGACACACGCGGCGGGTCGCAGCCGCGTCTATCTGCATCACGATCAGGTCGGTCGCCGACTGAGAACACGACCCGGTGCAAGGATTGCCGCCACCAGCAATGCCGGCGCGATCCCCGAAGTCTTCTCGATCCGCGTCGTGACAGAAGAAGATCACACCGTCGTCGGCTCGGTCGACGAAGATTTTGGAACTGAAAGCCAGGCGGGTGACATCTTCCTGCTGGGGAATACTTCGTGGCGCATTCGCTATCTGCGTGGTGGCGATCTGTTCGTCAGCGATGCCGGCGGGGCACCACCAACGATTCCCTTCTGGCGGGGCGAAGCTCCGGGCCGGACCTTTGAATTGTCCGACGAAGTCTCCTGGCTGCGCGAAGAGCTTGAGCAGCGGATTGAAGATCCGTTGGCAGCCGAACAATGGCTGATGCTGGAAACAAACGCCACCGCAGACGCAGCGCATCAAGTTGTCGAATACATTCGCGCTCAGAAGGCAGCGCTGGGCGTCGTCCCGAGTAAACGTCGCGTGGTCTTCGAACGGTTCTTCGACGAAAGCGGCGGCATGCAGATGGTCATTCACGCGCCGTTCGGCACACGCATCACGCGAGCCTGGGGCTTGGCCATGCGCAAGCGATTCTGTCGCTCGTTCGATTTCGAACTGCAAGCCAGTGCCGACGACGATGGCATCGTGCTGTCGCTCGGTCCGCAACACAGTTTCCCGCTGGACAGCATGTTCGGCATGCTGAACCCGCGCAACGTCCAGGACATGTTCGAGCAAGCGGTCCTCGCCGTGCCAATCTTTCAAAACCGCTGGCGTTGGAATGCAACTCGCGCGTTGCAGGTGTTACGAGCCAAGCACGGCAAACGAGTCCCCCCGGCTCTGCAGCGATTTCGCAGCGAAGACCTGCTGACGGCTGTCTTTCCAAAATTGACCGGCTGCCAGGAGAATGTCGTCGGCGATATCGAGTTGCCCGATCATCCCCTTGTTCGTCAGACAATGGACGACTGCCTGCACGAAGCACACGACATCGAAGCCCTGAAAGAGGTGCTCGCCCGTGTCGAACGTGGGGAAATCGAATTCATCGCTCGGGACACCCGCGAGCCGTCGCCGTTCAGCTACGAACTACTCAACTCCAATCCGTACGCGTTCCTCGACGGAGGTGAAGTGGCCGAGCGTCGCGCCCGCGCGGTGGCCACACGACGATCGCTGAGTGTCGAAAGCGTCGAAGACCTGGGGCGACTCGACCCCGAGGCGATTCGCCAGGTGATCCTCGAAGCGCAGCCGCTGATTCGCAACGCCGACGAACTGCACGACGCACTGCTCAGTCGACTATTGCTACCGATTGACGAAGCCGCAGCTTGGCAACTTGAGTTTGACGAATTGGTCGCCGCGGGACGAGCGACGGTCGTTATTGTCCCCAATTCCGAATCCACCGAGCATCCACCGCTGATCGCCTGGGCCGCGACAGAACGTGTTCCTGCCGTACTGGCGGCGTTCCCTCAGGCCACACTGACGCCGACAGTCATCGTTCCACCCGAAGTGCGACAGGATTGGGATTCGATCGAAGCTCGGGTGACGATGGTCCGCGGTCTCATCGAGTTCTGCGGGCCGATCACTGGCGCGGGAGTCGCCGAGCGGCTCGGGATCACGGTCAGCCAGGCCGACGCCTGCCTGGAAGCATTGGAAGGTGAGGGGGTCGTCCTGCGAGGTCGCTTCACCCCGGAAGCGTATGCGACCGGTCCCGATGATTCCCAGGTCGAACGTCCGATTGAATGGTGTCACCGGCGCTTGTTGGCTCGAATTCATCGACTGACGCTCGACGGCTTGCGAAAGCAGATCGAACCGGTCAGCGTCGAAGTCTTCATTCGGTTTCTGGCTCGACACCATGGCATGTTGCCTGCAAATCGACGGGCAGGATCGAATGGACTCTTTGAAGCGATCGCTCAACTGCAGGGCCTGGACATCCCGGCGGTCGCGTGGGAGCGTGAAATCCTGCCAGCTCGCGTCGACCAGTACCAAGCCAATCTGCTCGACGAATTGTGCTTGACCGGAGAAGTTGGCTGGGGACGACTGTTTCCGCCACCTCGCGATCCGGACAAATCGCGACCGATGGCCAGCCTGACGCGCATCGCGCCGATTTCACTGTTCCTGCGAACCGATGCGGAATGGTTGACGGCGAAGGCCCCCGAACCGAATCCGATCGGCCTCAGCAGCCCCGCCGTTCAAGTGTGCGAAATCCTGCATAGCCGCGGTGCCACGTTTACTGCGGACCTGTTGATCGCCACGCAAATGCTGCCGTCCCAACTGGACGATGTACTGGGCGAACTGGTAACGCGTGGTTGGATTACGGCCGATGGTTTTGCGGGACTGAGAACGCTCACCGCCGAGAAGTCTCATCAAGGTCGCCGGGCAGCCCATCATCGCGGTGAGCGCCGCCGTACGACACGCACCGCGATGGGACGCTGGTCCTTGCGCGTCCCCTTCACCTGCCCGCCGGAAAACACCGATCCGCAGATCGCAACACCCCTAACTGTTCAGTCGGATGCACCCGCCGTTCGACGAACCAGCATCGCCGAGGATTGGGCCTGGCAGTTACTTCGTCGTTGGGGAATCGTCTTTCGCGATCTGTTGGTTCGCGAAGATGGTGCCCCGTCATGGTTTGAAGTGCTGCAAGTCCTTCGGCGTCTGGAAGCGCGTGGCGAAATCCGCGGGGGCCGTTTCATCGTCGGCGTCGGGGGCGAGCAATTCGCTCTGCCCGACGCAATCCAGCAACTGCGTCGGCTACGCGACGAGGGGCCCGCTCAAGAAATCCTGGTCGTCTCGGGAGCCGATCCGCTCAACCTGGTCGGCATTATCACGAAGCAGGATCGCATCCCGAGCACCGCGTCAAACCGAGTCGCCTATATCGACGGTCAGCCCGTCGCCACATTCCAGGGAGGCGAAGTCTGCTGGCTGGTCGAGCCGCCGCTGGAACTGGAATCGACGATCACGCTGCGATTGAAGGGACTGTTCGATCTTGAAAGCGTCGCCCTGACCCCAGAGCCGGTCTCGGTCGAGATTTAGTCGCCTTCTCGCTCCCGCGAGAAGTAGGCCGATCGATGCGGTGCCGTGATCGCCATCACGTGCCGACTTTTCGGAACGCGCGGATCCGCAGTTGGCATTCTTCTCGCGAAGCGAGAAGGCTACCTTTGGGAGGGCGAGGCTCCCGCCGCCTCGCCCTCCCAGGCAGATCATTCAATCCGCACCCAACAGAAAAGGGATGCGAAAACAGATTTCGCATCCCCTGTCATTCAATCGCAATCAGCCCGAACTACTTCGCGGCCGTCTGCAGGTTGCCGACAGACAGCACTTCCAGGTCTTCAGTTTTGCCTTCTTCCATACTCGCCCCGCCGACGATGACCAGCTTCGAATCACTCCACGGCAGCAGGCGGTGGAAGAATCGAGGATGAGCGATCTGGCCGACGAATTCCCATTCCTTGCCATCGGTTGCCAGGCGCTGAATGGAACCCGACACCGTCGTGACATAGAGGGCGCCATTGCTGGCGAAGGCGGAACTGCCGAAGCCATCCATGGCGGTCCCTTGCAGAGCGGGTCCTTCGGACCATTCGTTCTTCGCGGGATCGTAGATGGACGTCTTGGTCGTCGGGCCGCCCCCGTCGCTCATGCCACCGATACAAATCAGTTTTCCGTTCCAGGCGGCCAAGGCTAACGCGCGGCGATGGAAACTGGGGGCCGCGACCGTCTTCCATTCTGGCTTGTCGCTGGCGAGGTTCATGGCGAGTGCCGTGTCATGCCACTTCGCTCCGGAACCGCCACCTTGCATATTCCATCCGCCGACAACGTACACTGTGTCGCCAACAACCGCGGCATCGTGAGATGACCGTGGCTCTGGCAGGCTGGGCAGTGCGATCCACTGACCCGTCGCAGCATCCAGCTTGGCAAAGTCGTTCTGAGAGACCAGGTTCTGCTTTTCACCAGCCTTGTTTGTCGCCTCAAATCCGCCGATGCGGTAGATCGAACCTTTGTGTTCAACGACGGCCAAGCCCTGTCGACGTGGGCCGGCGGAAACGAGTTCCCATTGAGTCGGATTGCCGAGGTTCAACTTCCACAAATCACCAGACTGATCTTCGTTCGCATATTCGTGAGCACTGCCATAGTTGCCGCCGTAGACATACAGCGTGTTACCGGCGACAGCGCCACCGAAGCTGGTCAAGCCTTTGGGCAAGGCTGGCAAGTTGTGGGCAGTCGGAGTCAAGCGGCCTGGCTGATGATGCAGCGTCAACGTCGAGTAGTGACGGACCGACTTGTATTCCTTCTCTTCGAGAGTCCCGGCTTTCTCTTCGACGTGCTTGGCGCGAATCGAATAGGCTCCTGACTTGGGCAATTCGCAGGTGAAGTTGCCCGCATCGTCCGTCGTGCCTTCGATCTTCGCATCGATCCCTGGACCGACAACCGTCACCAATGAACCCGCTTGGGGCTTGCCGTTCCACAGCACTTGCAGAACGGTCTGAGTCCCCTTGGCTGTCGGCACGACTTCCAGCGGCAAGCGTTCCGAATCGCGAACGGCTTTCCAAGTCCCTGGCAATGCGAACGGATACGTCTTGGCGTAGTACTTGAGCAGGAACGGATCGCCACCCTTGGCCATGACGCCGTAAGTGTGACGCAGAATCAATGTGGACTGTTGAGCCTGACCGTTTAGTTCGGCCTCCAGAGCATCGCTTCCCTTGGTCAATGGCAACTGCTTCGGTTCGCCGCGACCACCGACCGTCCACAATTCCGCCTTGGCGATCTTGTCGAGCAGCGCCGGGTCATCCGCTTCCGCCGCTTCGCCAAAGAAGACTTTGACCTTCCCCGGCTGCGACGCAGAGTCGTTCAGCAGAAAGATGAAGTGGGCCTGGCTCAGGCTGGGCACAGCCAGCAGGAGCGCGATCATGAGTCCAAAGCGTTTCATAAGAGATCCTGATTCACAACGGTTTGGCGACCGCCAAGGTCGCGGGACATTTTTGTCATGCCGAACGGAGTACGTTCCGATCAGCGTTTCGAAGCAACGCAGTACAACACGTCGCCTCGACGCAGCAGCAGGCGATCCTTCACATAGACGGCTGCATACAGCACGGGAGCACCTCCGGGATTACGAGACGCCGCGGGATCGGCAACTTGAGCTTCCCAAGTGACATTCTCGGCCAGTTTTTCGAAAGTCTCACCGCTCGACACGATCGACACGGTGCCTCCTTTGCCGAAGATGCCAATTCGATCACCGAAGGCAATCGGCGTGGCCCAGATGCTGTCAGCCAAGCGATTCGAATAGCGTTCTTCGCCGGTTTCCAGATCCAGGCAGAACAGCACTCCAGTGGCGTTCACGTAGTAAGCGTGACCGCGGTGAGCCAACGGTGATCCAAACGAAGAGGTCGCGCGCTTGGCCTTCCAGACAAACTCGGCCTTGAATGTCCCGTCATCGGCGGTCTTGATCTCAATGAGACCATTCGATTCCGCAGCCTTCCCGGCATCGCCCTCGCCGCGTCCAGCCGTCGCACCGATCAAGAAGCGGCTATCTGCGACGGGCACCGGAGTCGGAGTCGAATTCCCCTTGATCTCGGTAAAGGTCCACAGGCTTTTGCCGGTTACAGGATCAAGGCCCGCGATGCGTCCGATCCCGCTCAGAACCAGATGCTTGTGGTCTTTCACGGGGATCAGTCGCGGACTCGCCCAACTCGTGACGCCCAAGCCAGGCACCTTCCAATCATCGCGACCCGTCGCCTTGTTCACTCCCAGCACGTAAGGCTCAACTTGACGTTCGACCCACACGAAGACGTGACTGTCGGACTGCTCCAAAGACGCTGCCAAGCCATGTCGTGATTCGATCGGACCGAACTCTGCCACCAGATTTCGCTGCCAGCGCACCTGTCCTTCGTGGTTGAGTGCGATCAGGTTGCCCCCTTCGAAGAAACAGACCACCCCGTCAGCATCGACCACTGGAGTCGGCGCCGCCTTGCTGACGTAGTTGCTGCTTTCCGTCTGGGTCGCCGCTTCCAGATCTTGCTTCCACAGGACCTTGCCCGACTCCATATCAAAAGCCGTGACGTGGCAGTGCTCTTTCTTGGGGCCAGAAATCGACGTCACATAAGCTCGGTCGCCCCAAGTCACCGGACTGGATTGCCCGTACCCGGTGATCTCCACTTTCCAGAACAATCCCTCGTTCGGTGACCAGGTCATGGGAACCGTTTCAACATTGGTCCCCTCTGGCACAGGCCCTTGAAAGCCGGTCCATCCATTCGCCAGCGCGCTCACCGACACTGAAAATAGAGTGATCGCGATCGTCACACGTTCGATCCGCGATTGCCATGACCGATCACGTGTGCCGCATGTCGACTTGTCGCTTGAACCCATCGGCATCAAATCCTTTAACCAATCCATTTCAGACCACCATCGAAGAGTAGTGCGGGTGACAAACCTGAGTACCACCCATTCTCACTCTTCACAGCGAGAAATCGAGTTTCTTTTCGCCATCGGGTGAAACTTCAACAACTAACTTCGACTGCTGATTGAATTCAGGTGGAATCGGCTGTTGAGGCAACACGGGAACGCCACCCTTTTCTTTAGACGCCTTTGCATACGCCGCCTCGTCGTCCATTGCGAATCCAAGGTCGATAATCGATTCAATCTGGACTTTGTTTTTACCAACAACGGGGCCATTCAAGGCGTTGAAGTCATAGAAGCCATCAGTCACGGTCGCTACCGCCGTCGGACCCTTTGATCCGTCGATCGGCGTGAATGTAATTCGCCCCGCTTTCAGCATCTCATTCTTGAAGAGAATCGCTCCCCGCACGGCGACACGTTGCGGCCCCTTGGAACCACCACAGCCAGCAATACAACAAACAGCCAACAGGCAGATTGATGCCCAACGGGTTTGAAAAGTCCCAGCCATATTCCCCTCACGAGAAAACATGCACCTGACGCAGAAAAGCGAGTCCACACTGCGAGGGCGGCCGTAACTCTGCGATCCGCCCACGACGGTCAAGCCATGTTGACCACAGATCGTCACTTAAAACTCGCCGACCACTTCACCACCGGATCGAGTGGCCAGCGAATTCAGCAAGTTGTGATCGATATTTTCACTGACGTATCGAGCAGAACCGTCGCACATCAACATATTCACGACACCAAGATGCTCGCTACGGAAACTCGATAAACGCGAGGAATCACCCTGCATCGACTTGGGATTGAACGGCCCGGCAGTGGTGAATGCGGTAGCCAGCGGGTACGGGGACGACCAGTAGGTAAAGCCCCAGCGAACCTGACCGCTACAAGGAGTCGCTGGCATCGCACCCCACAGGTAATCTCCAAAATTCCAGGCCGACTCACCGCACAGGAATGTCGACGAGGACCCATCGGTCAGGTCTCGCATACTGGTGCTGCCGCTGCCCGAATTGACAATCGCACCATTATTCGGAACAGAGGTCGGATTGGCCGCCGTTGGAAAGGTGCCGTACGGATCCAAGCTGCCCGTACATGCGGCATAAGTTCCTGGAGCACGACTGTTGCTGTCGCAACCACTGATTGGAACTGGACGTCGAAATGGTGCAGTCGGACACAAGTAAGCCGGGATCTTTTGCGAAACAGCAACCTGATTTGAGGGGTCCGTATTCCCCAAGCTGAAGTTGTATTGCTGGTACGTGTTCCCCTGATCCAAATAGGGAAGAATGCTCGCAAACACGCCCGACTTGCCCAACCCCGGATCGATCGAACTCAACGGGAATCGTGTGTAAGAGTCGTGATAGTTATGGATCGCCAAACCAATCTGCTTCAGATTGTTGCTGCACTGAGTTCGACGAGCGGACTCGCGAGCCTGCTGGACGGCGGGCAACAGTAGAGCAATCAGCACGGCGATGATTGCGATCACCACCAGCAGTTCGATCAACGTAAAACCACGACGAGACTTTTGACCACGCGGCATGACAGCACCTTCTCAATGAACCAGTGACAACGATTTACACGGGGGACCGAGTCGTTGGCTGGCTACCGAGAGGGTGGCTGGCGACGGCAGTTGATCGAACTCGACATTTGAGTTTGATCGGATTTACTTCAACGGCGAAACACCAATAAGGACGTTGGCGAAATCACCTTAACCACTTGCTGTGGAATGCGTTCCTACCACATCAGAGGGGTGGAACTGCTAGCTGGCAACCACGAGAGGGGCTGGCTGGCGAATTGAGACTGCGTCTCAATCTCATAAACATCATAGCCAGTGCAACGCTGAATGCAACCGTGGTTTTCCATTTCTTCAGTCGGATACCCTCGGCGGAGTCCCGCCAGGGAATGAGAGGGCGCCGTCCGGCAACAGCGGCCTCTCCTGTCAGATCTTACTCAACAACCTTACTCGACCTGCAAGGTCTTCAGATGGCTCTCACGGCCCACCGGAGTATCCATGGCCAGATCGGCGATGATCTCGGCCGCCACGAACCCTTCTTTCTGCTTCTGCTTGATGGT